>CAZIVM010000067.1:0-13089 GCA_964542845.1 uncultured Victivallales bacterium | reverse complement strand
TTAATTTGAAAGGAATAAAATTATGAAGATTGAGAAACTCTCAGGTCTTATCGCAGCCCCACACACTCCATTTGATGCAGACGGCAATGTTGCAGTTGCTCAAATTGAAAAACAAATCAATCATTTAATTGCACAAGGTGTTAAAGGTGCTTACATTAGTGGAACCACTGGCGAAGGTATTTGCTGTTCTGTTGAAGAGCGCAAACTCGTTATGGATACATGGATGAAATTTGCAAAAGGCAAATTAAAAGTGATCGTTCACATTGGTGCACTTTCAATTCGTGATGTTCAAGAGTTAGGTGCTTACGCGGTTAAAGTCGGCGCAGATGCAACTTCTATTGTTCCTCCAAACTTTTTCAAACCTGCTGGTGTTGATGGTTTAATTGCTTACCTCCAAGAAGCGCTCAAAACATCCGAATCCCTCCCTTTCTACTATTATCACACAGGGATGTCAGGCGTTGTGCTTCCTATGGCAAAATTTCTCGAAGCAGCTGATGGCAAAATCAAAAACCTTGCTGGAATTAAATTTAACTTCCCAGACCTCTATGAATTCCAAAACTGTATGGCCGCTTGCGGGGGTAAATATGATATGACATGGGGAATCGATGAATGGTATGCTGGAGCACTTGCTATTGGTGCAAAAAGCGCAATCGGAAGTACTTATAACTATATGGGCCCTCATTACATGCAAATTGAAAAAGATTTCAAAGCAGGTAATCAAGAAGCCGTTGTTGCTGGAATGCAAAAAGTATGTAAAGTGGTAGATATCCTCGTTCAATACGGTGGTGTTGCTGCAGGTAAAGTGATGATGCAAGCTCATGGAATTGACTGTGGCGATGTTCGTCAACCCCTTATGCCGATTTCTGCTGAAGGCAAAAAAGATATTCTTGCACGTTTAGCTGCGTTGGATGTAACGCAACCTTCTGCAAAATAATAAGTGAAAGTTTAGGTGTTTATGACTCCAGAACATATTGCTGATCTCATCGCGGTTTACCGCGATGGGCTTTTAACAAATACGATTCCATTTTGGAAAAAGTTTGCAGAAGATAAAGAATTTGGCGGATACATGACTTGTGTGGATCGTCAAGGTCATGTTTTCGATACGGATAAAGGGATTTGGCATCAAGGGCGTTTTGCTTGGATGTTGGGTCATCTTTATAACAATGTTGAACAACGCCCAGAGTGGTTGGAATCAAACGTCCAAACTTGTGAATTTTTACGCAAATTTGGTTTTGATCCTAAGGATGGTCAGATGTGGTTTCAGACCACGCGTGATGGTCAACCTATTCGTAAACGTCGTTATGCCTTTAGTGAGTCATTTGCTGCAGTTGCCTTCGGGGAAAATGCGCGTGCGACACAAAGTGCGGAGTCTGCTGAGATTGCGCTCAAATGTTTGAATAAATTTGTGACACATGTTCCTTCTCCAGAGAAATTTACAGATGTTCGTCCGATGAAAGGGATGGCGCCCAATATGATTAAAATTATTACGGCGCAAGAATTGCGTAAATCGATTAATTTTGATGGCGCAAACGCAATGATTGATGAGGCGATTGAAGAGATTCGTTCCTCGTTTATGAAACCCGATATTCGTTGTGTGATGGAAGCGGTTGCACCTGATGGTTCAATCATTGATCACGCTGATGGACGCATGTTAAATCCAGGTCATGCCATTGAAGGGGCTTGGTTTATCATGAATGAAGGTAAAATCCGTAATATTCCTGAATATGTCAAGATGGGATTAGATATACTGGATTGGATGTGGGAACGCGGATGGGATAAAGAATGTGGCGGACTCTTCTATTTCCGCGATGTTTATAGTAAGCCTGTCACTGAGTATTGGCACGATATGAAGTTTTGGTGGAATCATAATGAAACCATCATTGCTACTTTATTGGCTTACCAACTCACTGGTGATGCAAAATATGCCAAAATGCACAAAGAAGTGCACGAATGGTCTTATCGTCATTTCCCCGATAACGAATATGGGGAATGGTACGGTTACTTGCGTCGCGATGGCAGTGTTTCTAACGATCTTAAAGGTAACATCTTTAAAGGTTGCTTCCATTTACCCCGTATGGAACTTGTTTGCTGGCAAATTGCAAACGAAATCCAACAAGGCAAAATTGGAATGTTCAAATAGGCTTTCTATGACCGAGGTCAACGAAGCGACAAATCTCCCATTGAAGCGTTATGTGCCACCCACAATTAAAGTGGCCACGTTTGAAATGGTGATGACTAAAGCGCTTCGTTTGCTTTCGGGAAGAGCTTTAACGCGTGCTGAATTGCGTTCAAAATTGCAGACAGCACGCTTCCCTTCTCAATTGATTTCTGCGGTGATTGCAGATTGTGAGCGACTCCGCTATCTTGATGATAATGAATATATTAAAGTTTTTTGCGAGGGGCAATTATTACAAGGATATGGGGTAAAGAAAATTGCGTTGAAGATGAAACAAAAAGGGTTAGCGGAAACGCTCATACAATCAACGCTTGAAAATGTGAAAGATGATGAAGCGATGTCGCGTGCTTATCAATCCAAAGAAAAAATTTTTTTAACGGCAAAATCTTATCAACAAGCGATACAAAAAGCGATGCGTTATTTAGTCGGGCGTGGTTTTGCTTCATCGAAAGTGCGTGATTATTTACGCATGCAGTCTGCACTTAAAACGCTCCCTTCAGAAATGCAAATTCAACGTGAAAAAAAGAAAACCGTTTTAGAAAAAACAGCATCCAAAAAAGTGGATGTTAAAGTGCTTTTGAAAAAATGTGAAGTACGTTATGCGCGTGAACAAGATCCCTATAAACGCAAACAAAAAGTGTTTCGTTATTTGGTCTCACATGGGGTTGATTTTGAGTTAGCAAAAGAAGTTTTAGATACTTAGGGTCGTGCTTAATTTTGAGCGGTAAAACACATCAAGATTCAATTTATAAGAGTTTTTGGATTGCTGTATGGGCTTGAAGTGTTGCGGCTGCCATCACGCGCGTAGAGAGCGTGCCTAATTGTGAAGCATCGGTTGTTCCATCGCCAATGACAGTCATATTTCCAATTTGGTAAATGATTTTAATATCAGAAAGCTCACCCACGCCTGCAAGACCGCTCACACAGATATAGGGAATGTGTGTAGGAAGATGTTGTTTTACAAACACCGTGAGTTGCGCTTTGGCAATTGGGTTATCAAAACATTCTAAAATTGCATCATATTCAGCATGAACATATTGTGCAAAATTTTTTGTGGTTAAGCGGATATGATGTTTTTGAATATTAAGCGAAGGTTGAATCGCAAGAAGATTGTTTTGAAGCGCATCGACTTTCGGTATTTCGAGTTGCGATTGAAAAAAGAATTGTCGGTTTAAATTACTTTCAGAAACGATGTCGAAATCGATTAAGGTAAAATTTTGAATCCCAGCACGCGTCAGCAACATTGCAACATTTGAGCCTAAACCTCCCGCACCACAAATGAGAATTTTTTTAGTTTTAAGAATCGCTGTAACGCCTTCAGGATTCGCTTGATAGATATCCATAGATTAACCGCCACCGACAAAGGCTAAAATTAAAATTTGATCGTCTTCTGCTAACGTTGTAAAGATAAAGTTTTCAGCTAAAATAACCTCATCATTTCGCATGACAACGACAGTTTGTAAATTACATCCGCGCGAAGTGAGTAACTCTAATAAGTTTTCTCCTTCAAACTGAATGATTTCACCATTAAGATTAATGTTCATGATTATTTCCAATTAAAGAGTTTAAGAATTGGGTGTAAGATTTTTGGTCTGTATCAATCTGATGTTGAGCAAGTTGCATGATTTCTTCCATGTTGCAAATTTCGCGACGATACCAGTGTTTAAGATCATCTAAATTGACCAATTTAAGTTGTGGGAGCATCTCTGTAATATTTTGTGCAATATTACGCGGTAAGGATAGGTCGATGGCCAAAACCTTGCGGTCGATATCAAAAAAAGGTGTATGGCCTTGATGAAGAATCGGATTATCTACATCAACAGCCGTGATAATAATATCTGTGGATTCCAGTTGATCTTTCAAATGATTGAGTTGACATAACGCGATGGATGAATCCTCGGGAAGTGTTGGGCAATTCTTGTGATAAACCCATGTAATATGCGCGGTATGCGGGGTGAAACTTTGAATGAGGGCTTGTCCAATGACCCCTGTGCCGATAATCATCACATGTTGATTTTGAAGTAATTCTGTTTGCATTTGAATATATTTAAGTGCAAGCTCTTCAATCTCAGTACAGTGCAAAATGGGGGCAACGGTATTTCGGATTTGGCGCGCAGTATGCAACGTGATTTCAACGACATCTTGAAGGAGTCGACCTGCGTATCCTGCGTCTATTGCGGTGGTTAACGACTCTTTGAGTTGGGCCGTAATATAATTTTCCCCTGGCGTTTGAGATAATAATCCAGCCGTCACTTTCGCTAAATGTGCAAACGCCGCTTCGCCTTGAAAAGTGTAGTATTGATTTTCGGAATATTCATCCAAACGCATGATATGTGTAATAGATTTAATAATTTGTTCAGAGGGTTGCAATATCGCATAAATTTCAACGCGATTACAAGTGTTAAGTATCATAAACTCATGAATAGGAGAGAGTAAGGCTAATATTTTGCTCACTTCATCATAACGTTTGCCATGTAAGTGTAAGGGTTCACGCTCTTTAATGGGAAGATGCAAGTGATCGGTTCCAATCATCCAAAGGGTAGGGGAATGACTATTTTTGAGGTGTTTTGCCACCCACTCTTTGATTAAACGAGAGCGTCGACACGCTTTTCCGCCTGTAGAAACGGATACGGTAATATCATCGCACTGTGTGGTTGCAGGCGTAATAAACGAGCCTTGATACCAATGTTCATCTACGGCACAAACAGGAATTTTAACTGATTGGGCGGCTTGGATAACGCTTTGATTGGTTTCCGAATGATTCGTGGCTGTAAAAACAAGCGCAACGCCGTCTAAGTCCGAACATTCAAAGGCGCGTTTTTCAAGACAAATACGCTTCGCAAGGTGGAGCTCTTCCAACGCAGGCGTAGTCGTCTTTGCAACAACGCGAATACGCTTAACTCCTTGCTCTAGAAGGGTTTTGACTTTCCGTGTTGCTACTTTTCCACCCCCGACAACGAGGACATCGTTGTCGTGAAGCAAATAAGTAATTGCGTATTTGTTGATTCGGTGATACATGAATTATCGATACTCTTTCATGGCATTGGCAATGACCTCGCGTAAGCGGGGTAAGACTTCTTCAATTGGCCAAAGTTGAACATCTTTAGATCCACGAATTTTAAACTCAACTTTGCCTTCTGGTACAGTCTTTGGCGATGCAATAATGCGGAATGGGACACCAATTAAATCCGCATCGTTAAACATAAATCCTGCTTTCTCTCCACGATCATCATACAACGCTTCGATCCCTTCAGCATTACATCCGGCATAAAGCTTTTCACACACATCACCCACGCCTTCTTTATCAGGGTTAAGTGCGCAAATATGAACATGATATGGCGCAATCGTGATTGGCCAAATTGGACCGTAATCATCATGGTTTTGTTCGATAACTGAAGCGACCGTACGTCCGCATCCAATCCCATAGCATCCCATAACCGTGACTTGTGATTTTCCATTTTTATCGAGGTAGTTCACCGACATTTTTTCGGAATATTTTGTGCCTAATTGGAAAATGTTCCCGACTTCGATTCCACGTTTTTCACAAAGAGGCGTGTGGGTTACAGGGCAAGGATCGCCATCGCGAACGGTGCGAATATCAGCCACAATAACCTGATCTTTGTTTGTAAAATCGCGCGCGTAATCAAAGTTTTTAATGTGGTATTCGGCTTTGTTTGCCCCAATCACTAATGGCGCAGAACCTACAATGGTTTCATCAACAACAACAACGACATTTTTAGCTGTAATGTTTAAGGGAGACATGTAGCCGACTACGGCTCCAATATTTTCAATCTCTACATCATTGGCAAAACGTAAGTCAGGACGACCCACAGCTTTTTTGAGTTTAATTTCGTTGATCTCAATATCGCCTCGTACCATCGCTAAATAAACTTTACCTTCGTTATCTGCATAACAGACACATTTGCCTGTGTCTGCAGGGGTTAAGCCTAAAAATGATGCCACATCTTCAATTGATTGTTGATCAGGGGTATGCACTTCTTCCATCGCCCCGCATGACTCTTTTTTCATGGCAATAGGGCTTGTAGCAATTTCTCTGTTCGCTTTGTAAGTGCCACATTCTGAAACAAATAAAGTATCTTCTCCACAGTCGGCAATCGCCATAAATTCGTGGGCTTTACTTCCGCCAATCATTCCGGTGTCGGATTCAATCGAAATGCAGTTGTGCATCCCGACGCGACGAAAGATGTTTTCATATGCTTGATGCACTTCAGTATAATAAGATTCAAGAGATTCTTGTGTTTCGTGGAAAGAATAAGCATCTTTCATTTTAAATTCGCGGACACGAATCAAGCCCGCACGAGGACGCGCCTCATCACGATATTTGGTTTGGATTTGATAAACCATGCAAGGCAACTGTTTGTAACTGGTAATTTCAGTATGTGCCATGTGACAAACCGCTTCTTCGTGGGTCATGGCAAGCACCATGTTTTTATTGTTGCGGTCTTTAAAACGGAGGAGTTCATCTCCAATAGAGAAATAACGCCCCGACTCTTCCCAAATATCAGCTGGGTTGACTAAAGGCATTGTAATTTCTTGTCCTTCAATCGCATCCATCTCTTCTTTGATGATTTTTTCAACTTTATCTTGAATGCGTTTTCCGAGCGGGAGGAGGGTATAGATTCCAGCGGAAACTTGGCGCATGCAGCCACCACGGATCATAAAAATATGGCTAATGGTTTTGGCATCTTTGGGCGTCTCTTTCATACGACGACCAATGAGTTTTGACATTTTCATAATGAATACCTTTTCAGTCTAATGGGGGGGGTAAAAGTAGATGGCGATTTAGTGAAACTACATCGCGTGTTTAAACATATTATAATATAACGCGCCCGACTGTTTTTTCAATCAAAATTCGTAAAAAAAGCCTAAGATGAGACGAAAAAGGGTAAAAAGCGGATAAAAATTGCATTTTTTTTGTGGATATTGATTGAAAATAGGGCA
The DNA here is from genome assembly GCA_964542845.1 of uncultured Victivallales bacterium. GTDB lineage: Bacteria > Verrucomicrobiota > Lentisphaeria > Victivallales > CAZIVM01 > CAZIVM01. The sequence goes on along the minus strand of CAZIVM010000067.1, from coordinate 5,951 downwards.
AAGAGAGATTAAATTATTGACATGTGTTATATTTCCTAACAAATCAAAAAACAACCAGAAGGAGTCATTTATGGCGATGAAAAAATTTATCAACGATCCTAACAATCTTACGGCAGAATTGTTAAAAGGTTTTGAGATTGCAAATAGTCAAAAAATCAAAATTGAAAGTGGAAAAATTGTGGTTCGTCAAAAAACTAAATCCACTGATAAAGTCGCGATTGTATCAATGGGCGGATCCGGACATGAGCCAGCAATTTCAGGTTTTGTGGGTACAGGAATGTTAGATGCTTCTGTTGTGGGCGACATTTTTGCGGCACCTGCGTTCCCTAAAGTGTTTGAAGCGCTCAAAATGACCGCACGCGAAGTGGGAACATTGCTCGTAATCTTGAACCATCAAGGCGATGTTTTGAATGGTAATAAAGCATTTACGATGGCTGAAAAACAAAATATCAAAGTGAAAAAATTATTAACACATGAAGATATTGCCGCAGGTCCAGATGCACCGATTGAAGATCGTCGCGGATTAGTGGGTTGTGTGCCCGTGTTCAAAATGTTGGGTGCAGCATCCGAAAATGGAGCGTCATTGGATGAACTCGTTGCATTAGGTGAAAAAATTAATGGTCAAATGGCAACGCTTTCTGTTGCATTAAATCCTGCTACACATCCTGCAAATGGCGTCACCATTGGTGCGATTGCCGAAGATGAAATGGAAATTGGAATGGGTCAACATGGTGAGTCTGGTACAGGCGTAAGCAAAATGATGACTGCTGATGCTACCGCGCGTAAAATGTTGGATATGCTTCTCAAAGCCGTGAATGCGAATAAAGGCGACAAAGTTCTTGTGATGATTAACGGTTCAGGCGCAACCACTTTGATGGAAATGTACATTGTCTTGAACAGCGTTAAAACCTATCTTGATGAACTCGGCGTTGAGCTTGCTGCTTCACGTTGTGCTGAAGATCTTACAGTTCAAGAAATGGCTGGATTCCAAATGTGCGTAATCAAAATGGATGATGAATTACTTCCACTTTGGAATGCGCCATGTGATGCGCCTGCAATGACTGTTTGCTAAAAACTAATTGCGTGTTAAAAATGAAAAAGGCATTGTTTTTCCCACTGATGTGCTGGGTAGGCAGTGCCTTTTTATTTTCGGGGTGTCATTTATTTCAAGAAGAGAAACAAAATAAAAACAATGATGTTTCATTTCAAAACCCTCATATTCAAGGCGTTATCATTGAGGATGATGTTTTTGTTAACTTGGATAAAGTTCCGACAATTCCCGATCCAGAACCTGAGGATATAAACTCTTTTGAAAAATATATTCCCAAAGAGTTTCCTGCAGATATGATTGTAATTTTAGAAAATCAGATTGTTGATTCGCATGTCATTAGTGTTGTCCCCATAGAGGATACCCCTAAAGTGAGCGACGTTCTTCCTTGGGATGAACCCGAAGTTCCTATTGATGAACATGTGATAACGCGTGTTACCCCATTGCCTCCAGTGGATGTTCCTGTTGAACTACCTAAGTTACTTCCCGCACCTAAGATAATTCCTTCGGAGTGGTTGAGTCAACAATTTTCATGTGTTTCAAAGATAGAACCTCTTGATTCTAAAAAGGATGCAATACAGTTATTTTTTGAAACGCTTTTAACAAATTCAGATCGTGCTCAATCTCCTATTTCAGATTTAGATCAACTTTGTTTTGAACCTTACAAACTTCATTATGATTTTCATAATGTGTTGACACTGCAAATGTTACAAGATACAAAGTTAAAAGATCATGCTATTCCTTATTTCAAAGAAAGTTTTCCCAACTTCAAACTTCAAAAAGACGAATCAAAATATCTTTTTTATACACCCAAAGATGCTCAAAAATATAAGGATTTGACCGCTTGGATTAAGCAAAATACATCTCCAGAAGCACAGCAAAATCGTGTGATGGGGCAAATTATATTTCTACATACTGCAATAAACTGGGGAAGCACGGATGTTCGCTTACAATGTGTAACTCAAATTGACCAACTGTTGTTGTTTATGAACAACTTACGCAATAAGCAAAATTGGCCAGCAAGAGGAATTTATGGTGTGTTGTATGCTTATGCAAAGGCGCTGGATCATGAGGTGTCGTTAGAATCTGATGTGGCATACTCCTCGGTATTGGCACGTGAGCTTGATGGACGTCAAATATTTACCCCTTCTTATATGGCGCCTCGCTACGAGTCGTTGCGTTATTTAGCATTACAACGTAAGATTTTTGAACGTGCAAAATCGCCAGTTCATTCTAAGGTGCGCTATTTTTCTGGACTAGAGTTGTATTATGCACGTTTGCGAGCCAAAGATTATGTAGGGGCTGCCATTACGTTGCATATGTCGACATTAGCGATTAATGTGCCTCCGATTCCATCTTGGATGCGTGAAGTGTTGATTGCGCAATTTGGGGTTGAGAAAGGGACAAAATATTATGAGTCATATATTAAAATGGCATGTCTAAAATATCGAGATCGTGCTAACGCAATTCAAATTTTACGTTTAGAATATTATCCTATCAAAGCTCGCGAGCTTGAAGCTGAAAAAAAATACGATGAAGCGATACGTTGTTGGCAACAATTAGATCCGACCGGAAGTCATTCAGAAATTCAGTTTAAAATTCGTGAAATCAAGAAGATGCGTAAATAATGAAACGTCGTAATTCTTCATCATTGCCCTCCACGAGAAAAGAGCGTTGGATACGTAGAATATTTTTGTTTTTGGGTTTAGGGATTATCCTTTATTTCCTTTTGACATCATCGTTTTTTATTTGTCATTTTATCTTGCCGATGATTGCGCAAACCTCACGTTACCACGTGAGTGCAGATGCGGTAAATATTTCACTTTATCATGGCACAATTTCAGTTGATAATTTGCGTGTTATTTCAAGGGCTCAACCGAAACTTTTGCATGTCGGAACATTTAAAATGCGATATAATCCATTTTTAATTTGGCCTAAAGTGGTACATATCCATGAAATATTTATGGATGACGCACAATTTTTTTATCAATCTCGTGAAGCGGACCACCTTTCGCGTACCCCAATTACGGAAGACTTAATTCGAAAGTTTTTATTTGAACATAGAGCTTCGCCTTTGGTCAGGTTGGATCGACTTCATATTCAGAATTCAGAAGTTGAATATATGTTAATCGATCAAACGCAATTGCGATTAGAGCGGTTCAATTTAACTTATCACTTGGGCGAATTGGTATTTCATTCGAATTATATGATTGAGCGTGATAGTCAAGTATTGCTTGCGTCTACGCCGTGTTATGCCAGTGGTGTCTCGACAATAGATAGTCGTTGGGTGGCGAGTGCGGTTAATTTCTCATTAGAAATAGCATGTCCTTCTCAAAATATTTACGGATATCAAGTGGATTCTCAATTTATTCATTTAGATTTATCAGCCTCATTAGATTCGCACAAAATCAAACTCCATCATGCGGTTTTGCGTGCACAAAATAGAAAATTATCGCGTCAATCCAATATTAAAATTGCCGGCGCACTTACGGCAGATACCCATCTTTCACTTGCGCTCGATTATAATGTGTCAAAACTGACGCCTGAGTGGCTTTTTCTGTTGAGTGGACACTCCCCCGAAATCGCGGGTTGTTTTAATTTGAACACATCTTCAAACGGAAAATTTACTTATGAAAATGCCCATCTTCATCATCATGGACACCTAAATGTTTCGGATGAAATGATGATTTCAGACTCTGAAAAATATCCAATGAGTTTTTCTCTTCAACATGATATGGCGTATGATTTTAATGAAAATAAGATGTCGATGCAAACGTTAAACGCATCTCTTTTTATTGATAATTCAAATGTTGTTCGCGCGGATTTGTTATCGCCTTGCGTGATGAATTTTGAAGACCCCGCAGTGGTCTTGTTTGAAACGGCGATGCCTTCCATGGATATGAGTGTTAATCGACTCCACATGAAGCATTTAAATCGTTTGTTATGCAATTTGCTCCCAGCAGACGATGTCTCTTTTGCGGATGGATATCTATCTTTTAATGTTGCAACACGCCGTTCAACGCGTTCTTCGTTGCAAATTACAGGGGATTTCTCCCTCGAAGATTGTAAAGTTAAATCTCCTTTTGTCCCCATTACGATCACAGATTTTCACACAGACTATTCGGCTGAAATTCAATCAGATTTTAATACAGATTTTCGTTTAAGTAATCTTTCATTTTCCCAAAATGAATCTAAACTTCTTTCTGGAAATGGGCGCTGTTCTTATCAGTATCAAACGGGAGAACTTACGGGCCGCATTTCAGGAAAATCGGATCCTATTCGTTATGTTAACGCATTGCTTGATACAGATGTTTATTCTCAACTCACACATCGAGGAATTTGTTTTCCTAAAGAATCTGAAATTATGACTGAGATGATGTTTGAGATTGTGAATGGAAAAATTTCTATTCCGTCATTGGATGCGGTGTGGATGTCATCGACAGGTACATTGATGAAGTTTCTTGCAAATTCACATTTCATCGACGGTGTTCATGTTTGCAACACGCAAATAACTGCTGTTGCTCAATTTATTGTTGATGTCTTGCCTGATGATTGGTTTACCCCTGTTGCAAATCAACTGTTAATTGAGTTTTCAAAACCTTATACACTTTATGTCTCAACGCATTATGATGTATTAAGTGATACTGAAATACGCGTGCATGATTTCAATGTGAAACTGGCGGATCATAAGGTGTTAAGCGATGCTCAGATTTATATACAAACCGATTCTTCTTTCTATGTTTCTACATCGAAAATAACCCCTTTTAATCTAAAGGTGAATGGAACGGAACAGATTAAATGGAGCTCGGCGTTTATTCATGAAAAATCACGTTTTATTTTTGAGAATGCGTGGCGTGCTGCCGAAGGTGATCTTTGTGATTTTTATGGTGTGGCGAATGTCGATTTAGCGCGTCAACTTATTTCGTTGGACAGCGCATGGTGTACATCGAGAGTCGCTTCTGAACTTTATCCTCATAACGTGAATGTACAATTGGCTCAACCGTTACTTTTTGAACTTGATGATCCCTCTCATGATATTGTGTCAGACTTGCATCTTGATATGCAAGTGCAAAAGCCCACAGAACTTGCAACTCCTTTTATTCCTGGTGATTTAGCGGGAAATTTTGTGGGCGGTTCGTTTCATTCTCGCGCATACTTAATGCTTTCGGATCGACGTAATATTTTAGAAATTTCTGGATTTGGGGAATTCATTAATACATCGATTCAAAATGGGGATAAACGCTCGCTTCCTTTCACGTTTCGTCAAGACGCTAAGTACTCATTAGACTTAAAGCGCAAGTTTATGAGTGTTCGAAATTCACGTTGTGAGGCTAAAGTGCATCTCGATACTTCACGTCCAGAACGTTCTTTAACCGATTTGAAATTGATTTATAATTTAGCGTATGATTGGGAAAAAAAACGTAGCGAACACACGCATTCTCTTAAAATTATATCGTTAACAGAGCATTTTGCACAAGTTTTAGAAGCCGATTTTGGACTCCGCAAAATCATGGAATGCGTGGATTTATCAGGAGATTTTTCATTACGTTTTCGTGAATCAGATCTTGTTGGGATTCATTCAGATTTGTATTTAAGTAATTGTCAAATGAGATATTTACCTCATGAGATGTCCAAAAAAATGGTAGGGAACCAAAAGTTGGATTTAACCTTACATCAAAACAAGTTAGTCATTGATAGCGCGTATTTGCAGTTAAGAGATATACAAACTAAAGAGCCCGTGTTAGATGTTAGTATCGAAGGGGTCTTGGCTCAACCTTTTAACGCGGGGAAATCGAATATTAAAGTGCGTTCATCAATAATAGATGTTGCTTCTTTAGTCGATCAAAAAGATTCCGAATTAGAAAATACTTCTTTGTCGGATATTAAGACGATTGGACTAGAT
>CAZIVM010000066.1:0-13142 GCA_964542845.1 uncultured Victivallales bacterium | reverse complement strand
TATGCGTTACCCCCAAATGAAACTCCTCTTCATTCTTAATAATTAACGGGTCGCATATTCATAATTTTGAGTAGAAGCGACTCTTTTTTTAATGGTTTAATACTCAAATTGATAGAGATTTAACTGTTCTTGATTTTTATTCTTTTTATTGTTAAGACTTTTTTGAATCAATTTTTTGTAAACCGTCGAAAGGGGCAACGCTTCGGCTATCATTAATACATCTTGATGATTATGATTACGAATTTCAACATCTGCTCCTAGCTGAATGAGAAGTTTTGCAATATCATAATTTTGATTCTCAACCGCAATCATTAAGGCCGTATATCCTTTATTATTTTGAGCATTGATTTTAGCGCCTGCATGTAATAGAGGTTTGATCATGTTTTCTGTATAATAACTTTTTGCGGCGATGTGTAGCGGGGTGTTTCCATGAATATTGGTTTCGTTTGGATCGACCCCCTGTGCTACAATATATGCGATAATACTGTCGGGGGAGTCGTTAACGTATTGTGAGTTTGGTGAACGATTCATTATCGCATGTAAAACGGTTCCGCCAAGACATAAGTTCACAGTAAAGTCAATGCCTTGTTTTTTGAGGTATTCAAAAACTTTGATTTGTTGTGTGTATTGAAACGCTTGATAGATTTCTGGCGAACTCCATGCCTCATGTAAGCTAAAATCATTTTGAATTAAAGAATCTAAAAAGTCTATATCACCCGTTTGTATCCCTTTAATGACAAGGTTTGTTTTGTTAAAATTCAACGGTACTTTTTTTTCTGATACAAAAAAGAGTAAACCTTTTGTATTTCGGGCAGTATATGCGAGAAAGAATGCGTCATCAGTGATGGATTGTTGAAGAGATTGGTCGATACGTTCGAGGGTATATTCGATCATATATGCATTGCCGTATCTTGCAACATACATCCATAAAGGGGTGTTATGTTCTGTCGGTGTTAGAGGAGAGCATCCATAAATCATTAATAAGGTAAATATTTCTATATCGTGGTTAATGATTGAGGTTTCAATCGGGCTTACCCAGCGATGAGAAGGAATTGCATCTGAAAATAGAGAAGAGTTTAGATTTTTACTATTCGGATCAATTAAGAGTAATGCGGGTTTAGGGGATGCACCACTTTCTAATAAGAAGAGTGTAATTTCAAGATTGCGACGGGCAACAGCAAGATTTAATGGGGTTAAGTCGCCATAGAAATTCTCAAGCATTCCTTTGTCAATAAAATATGAGAGGGCGTGTGTATTGAGAATAAAGGGTTCGATTGCAGGAGAAAGTTGGGAATCAGAAAAAGATACACCATGCTGAAAAAGGGAGTCGGCACATCGAAGGAAAACATCGTGTTTTTCACGTGAAAGTTCTTCCCACATTGTACGCATTTCACTCGGTTGGATTTGATGCAAATCTTTTTTACACAAGTCGACAATATAAGACTCAACAGAAGATGATGTAATCGGAGTTTGGGAATGATTGAGATGGGGCGTAATAATTTTTGATGAATCATTCTGATTAATGAGAAGTGGGGAAACAGGATGTATAGGCGCGTTTGTTGAGGAGGGTCGTAATGTGGATGTGCTATCGACATTTTGATCACTCCAAAGGGTGTGGCTTAGGCAAAGCAAGATTAATGTTATATAAAGTTTTGACATAAATCTTTTCGTTATTTTAGGTTAAATTTTAAATAATATACACCCTTTTTATCTTTTATGCAATATAAAAAAGTTTTACACATCTAAAAAATTGATTATTTTTTGACAGTATATGAGACAAGAGGTTAAAAAGTTATATTTTTATTGATTTTTCTTCTTGTTTTTAATAAAAAAATATAGAAATTTTTCAAAAAGCGTGTATATTAATAAGCGTTAAGGTTTTAAATATTTTGTAAATCTAAGAAAGAAGGTAATTATGAATGCTTATCGTACACATACCTGCGGAGAACTCCGTAAGGAACATATCGATCAAACGGTGAAAATTTCTGGCTGGGTTCACTCTGTGCGTGACCACGGCGGTGTTATTTTTATCGACTTGCGTGACCACTTCGGTTTAACTCAAGTTGTGATTTATCCCCAACGCGACTTCTATCAATCTGTTGAAAACTGGCGTACAGAATCGGTATTGTGCTTTACTGGAAAAGTAATTGCGCGTGCTGAAGGGACAGCTAATGCGAAATTAGATACAGGAGACATTGAGGTTGTTGCTGAAGATATGGAAGTGCTCGGTGAAAGCGAAGTCACGCCATTTCAAGTGGCAAAAGATGACCATGCGCCAGAACACATTCGCTTAAAATATCGCTTCTTAGACTTACGTCGTGAAAAACTCCATAAAAACATTGTGCTTCGTTCACAAATCATTGCGGAACTTCGTCGTTTAATGACCGCTAAAGGGTTTAACGAATTCCAAACGCCAATCCTTACGGCATCATCACCAGAAGGGGCTCGCGACTTCCTCGTTCCTTCACGTTTGCATCCTGGTAAATTTTACGCCCTCCCCCAAGCACCTCAACAGTTTAAACAGCTTTTGATGGTGTCTGGATTTGATAAATATTTCCAAATCGCACCTTGTTTCCGTGATGAAGATGCACGCGCTGACCGTTCACCCGGAGAATTCTATCAATTGGATATTGAGATGTCTTTTGTGACTCAAGATGATATCTTTGAAGTAGTTGAAGATGTTGTTTTAAGTACATTCAAAAAATTCTCTACTTGGAATGTTGAGAGCGAAGTTGTTCGCATTCCTTACCGTGAAGCGATGCGTGTTTATGGATCTGATAAACCCGATCTTCGTAACCCATTAAAAATTATTGATATTACCGAAATCTTCAAAAATACCCAATTCAAAGCCTTTGGTGCTGCTGTTGAAAAAGGTGGTGTTGTTCGTGCGATTGCGGTTAAGGGAATTGCTGGAAAACCCCGTTCATTCTTTGATACATTGGTTGCATTTGTTCAAGAACACGGAGCAAAAGGGTTGGCTTATATCGTTTATGAAAATGGCGAAGTGAAAAGTCCAATCGTTAAATTTCTCTCCGAAGATGAACTCGCTAATATTAAAGCAGCGGGTAATCTCGAAGATGGCGATGCCATTTTCTTCTTGGCTGATAAAGAGTCTAAAGTCTGCGACTGGGCGGGTAAATTACGCACAGAGCTTGCAAATCGTTTAGACTTAATTGAGAAAAACGTATATCGTTTCTGCTGGATTGTCGACTTCCCAATGTTTGAATTGGATGAAGAGACTCAACAAGTTGGATTTAGTCATAACCCATTCTCAATGCCACAAGGTGGAATGGATGCCCTTCTTAACCAAGATCCACTCACAATCAATGCTTTCCAATACGATTTAGTTTGTAATGGTGTTGAACTCTCTTCCGGGGCGATTCGTAACCATCGTCCAGAAGTTATGTATAAAGCTTTTGAAATTGCAGGATATGGCCCTGAAGTTGTTGAAGATAAATTTGGTGGTATGTTGAGTGCATTCCGTTTAGGTGCACCTCCACACGGTGGTATTGCTCCTGGGGTTGACCGTATGGTGATGTTGATTGCAAACGAACCTAACATTCGTGAAGTGATTGCATTCCCATTCAATCAACAAGCACAAGACTTAATGATGAATGCCCCCTCACCTGTTGCGCTTAAACAGCTCCGTGAACTTCACATTCAAGTGAAGCTCCCTGAAGTAAAGAAAACAGAAGAGACTCCAGCTCCAGAAGCTAAATAATTGACATAAACGTCATTTGACAAAAAAACAAAGCGAAGTTTGTAAATCTAACAAACTTCGCTTTTTTTAATTTTAAAAATGTTCTTTATGTTATAATAAAATATGGTTTTGTATTTTAACAAAAAGATTTTCAAATGCTTTATTTTTGCGCGGCAACATAAGTGCTAGAAAAAGCAACTTGTTTTTTCCCATCTGCACCCATTATCTCGCATTTAACTAAAATTTTGAGTCGGTTTCGCGCATCTACCGTTCGATTGATTAATCGACCTTGAATGAGAGAGTCTGCTGTGATCGGACGGTAATAACGAATGGTAGAGTGTGTGGATGCTGCCCACACCGACTTCGTTTGATAATAATCAAGTGCTTGTTTCATGGATAACGCCCATCCTGTTAGTACCATGGCAGAAAAAATTGCACCCGCAAAAGCTGTCCCTTTATCATTCATGCTTGGGGTAATGGGAAGGGTGACTTCGGCTTCTGTTTCGGAAAGCGAAACCAAAGAAATTTTCATCCCTGTTTCGGAAGCAATTGGAATATTGTTTTGAATTAAATTATGGATATAAGCTAAATCGTTTGACATCTCAAATTACATCCATGAACGTTTTCGGAAAAAGAGCAATGTGCCTAAAACAATGATAACCATAATTGCAATCACCACAAAATAACCATAATCAAATTTGAGTTCTGGCATAAATTCAAAATTCATGCCATAAATTCCAGCGATAAAGGTTAAAGGGATAAAAATTGTGGAGATGACGGCAAGGAGTTTCATAATCATATTCATGCGGAATGAACTCAATCCCAAAAGCATATCACTCATGCTTGTTAATAATTCAGACAGCGTTGAGAGTCCTTCCACAACATAATCTAAATGACCATTGACATCACTCATATAAGGAGATATTTGTTCATCCATTAGATCAGAATCTGTATAGGTGGTCAGACGACGCAATGTTTCACGCATTGGAATTGTCCATTTGCGTATAGATTGTATGGATGTTTTTAATTTAAATAAATGGTGAAGTCTTAATATTTCATTGATTTCAGTTGGTTTTGTCTCTTTAGGAGGTTCGACTTCCGTCATGCGCAAAAAGTAGTTTGAGATTTGCAAATTAATTGCTGTTATTTCATCTTCAAATCGGTTGCCAACCTCGATATAACTATCAACAATGGTATCAATTAGCGCATAGCATAAGTAGTCGGTACTATAGCGAACGAGTCGCCCATTTCCCATACGTTTTTTAACCCCATCAAAAGAGATGTTGGAGTTTGATTCACGAAAAGAGATAAGCCATCCATCACCTAAGACAAATGATATTTGTTCAAAACGAGGAATAAATTCGCCTTCCGGCATGAATATATCGCGAAGTACAACAAAGATATAATCGGGATATTCATCCATTCTAGGGCGTTGATGGCAATTGACAATATCTTCTTGTAACAAGGGGTGAATATTAAATGTTTCGCATATTTCACGCACCTGCTGAACATCATGAACGCCTACAAAGTCATACCAATAACGTTTGGTTTTAGAAGCTTTATTGCGAAAATCTTCATGTGTTTTGCAGTGCTCATGAATTTCATAGTGTCCTTGATTATCATATATAATAAGGTTTAGAGTGGGTTCAACACACGATGAGGTGCTACCAGAGTATACAAGCGTTCCAGGAGGTAACCCCTTTTTGGTTTTGCGATGTAACATAAAACACTCCCCTTGTTTTTATGGTTAATTGACAGCTGGATAAAGCGTAATCACTGCTAATATTTCAAGATCTATATCCCCTGTGTTTTTTACACTATGAGATGCGCCATTTCCAGTTAAAGTAGAATCGCCAGTTTTTAAGGGAATCACTTTGCCATCCATAGTTGTCTCCCCTTCGCCTGAAATGACATAATAAACTTCTTCTTCATTGATATGAGGGTGTTCGCCAATGGATGCGCCAGGAGGAAGGACTAAACGTGCAAAAAGACGCTGTGGGGCTTTTAATTCTGTTTCAGGATTCCATATTGTATTGACGGTAACTGTGCCTTCTCCGTCTCTCATGTGATGTTTGTATTCAGGAATTTGTTCATTCAAATGACGAATCATGATAGCCTCCAGCGCTTTTAGGATCTTGAGATGTTTGATAGATAAGAAGATTGACATCTGCAATCACTTCTTGTAATTGCAAAATGTGTGATTGAAGAAGTTGGTTAAAACTTTCTTTAATAGATGGAAAAGCCTGCAACATACGAATCATTTCATGCAAGTATCGATGTAGACGTTGTGCAATGGCTAAACGTAATGCGGGAAAATCGTCGCAACTATCATTTAATAAATCAGTGGCACGTGCAAGGCATGTGCCATATTTGCACATAACAGCTTGCGCGCGTGACGCATGTTTAAGGGGAATATCAAAGGCATACGCACGATTAAATGAAAGAGAAAGTTTGCGAATCGCTTGATAAACAGGTGCATTGGCATGAAGCATGTAACGGACAAACGCATCGCCTGAATTTGAAGCCCCCTCTTCGATATCCGAGACTTCGTCTTCAGATTCAAGAATGGCATCAAAATCGATAACAGGCAATTCAAGCTTGTGAACATTTAAAATGCGTTCAAGCATAATATCATCTTCGTTGGGTAAATCGACAAATCGTGGGAGTTCGCGCATGTATGCAGAGATACGCGCTTCGTCTTTTTTGAATGCCGATTCCCAATCGGTCGGAGACCAATATTCCTGTTTAGAATGAGGGCTCATGGAGATGAATCCTTACGACTTTGTCGCTTTCGTTGTTGCTTTTTTAGGCGCAACAGTTTTCTTCGCACCACTCTTAGTCGTTGTTTTTTTAGCAACTGTTTTAGCAGGTGCTTTTTTCGTAACAGTTTTTTTAGCAGTCGCAGCTTTTTTAGCCACAGGTGCTTTTTCGGTTACTTTTTTTGTTGTTGCTTTTTTGGCTACAGTTTTCTTTGCAGGTGTCGCTTTTGACTCTTCAGACTTTGTCGCAGTTGTTGGACGCACGGAAGTACGAGATGCTGCTTCTTTGATACGTTTTTCTGCATCAATACGCACTTGCGATTGAAGCTTCATAATCTTTTTGAGTGTTTCAACGCGTGGTGCATCCGCCCAAAGACCTTCAATATCGTAATGTTCACGCACTTCAGGGGTCAATAAATGAACCATAACATTAGGGTAGTCCATTAACATCCATCCACTGGCAGGTGTTCCATCAACAATACGAGGGCGAATATCCTTAATTTCGCGCAAATCACGACCGATACGATCGGTTAAAGCACGTAAGTGGGGCGCAGCAGTAGCTGTTGCGATAATCACGTCATCTGTGACGGATGAAATATCACGCACATCGATTTGTAAAATATTAGCAGCTTTGCGGTCGTCAAGAATTTTAACGATAAGTTCAGCTAAGGATAATTTAGCTAAAAGAGAATTTGCGCTGGGTGTTGTAGGTTGGGTCATATTACACCTCCTGTGGGTCAAGATAGAATTGTGGTGCTCAAGAGGGGACTTGAACCCCTATAGGATAACTCCCGCCAGCGCCTAAAGCTGGTGCGTCTGCCAATTCCGCCACCTGAGCATAAATGTTTTATCACTATAATATACACGCATTTGATGCAAATGTACAGTTGAATTATAAAAAAATATTGAATTTTATTTAATTTCGGTTTTTCCTTCACGTTGTATAGGGTACAATATGGGAGGATTTGTAATTTTTTGTGCGGGGGATTCGGCAAGATTGACTGTAGGATAGTCGAGAAAGATAATAAACATCGTTTTGTTATTAAGATTTTCTACTCGCACAGTGAATTTTTTTTCAACAACGGATTGTTCGATAGGGTAAAGTTGTGCCCGTAACCCTAATGCAACATCTTTATCGATATTTATGCGATCCGTATCACATGTTACTGACGGGATAAACAATACTGGAAGCGTATGCCACGGCGAACGATCGTCTTGACGATACTGCGCATAAGTAAAAGGGAGTTTCGGTATCCACACCGTATAACTATGAATCCAATGTTGAGACGGAAACTCTGAAGAAAATACCACTTGCGTTAGTGAGGTGGAAAAATCTTTTTCACTCAACTCATTAAAGAATAGTGGTTTTTTTTGAATGGGCTCATCTTTTTGACGTGTTTGAATATAACCGAGAATCGCCAGATACGATGCACTCCCCAACATCGTGCCAAACCCTACAATGAAGAATATGACAAAATACAGGGATTTACCTCGAAGTCGATGCATCCATCGATAGCTCATTGTAATGCTTTTTTACCAATATCGCGTCGGCAAATAGCGCCATCCCATGCAATGCAGTCTACGGCTTGATAAGCGTGTTGAATGGCATCAACCATGGTATCGCCCCAGGCTGTCACACCCAAGACGCGTCCGCCGGTATTGACAATTTCGCCTTTATCATTTAAAGAGGTCCCAGCGTGGAATACGACAGCGCCCGTTTCTTTGGCATTGTCGAGACCCGTAATGGGGTGATTTTTGGTATATGCATCAGGGTATCCCCCCGAAGCCATCACGACACAAACCGCGGAACGATCGTCCCATGAAATTTGAGCATTTTTAAGATTACCTTCTACGGTTTGTTTACAAATTTGCGCAAAGTCACCTTGTAAACGCGCCATAATCACTTGTGTTTCGGGGTCGCCAAAACGAACGTTGAATTCTAAAACTTTAGGGCCTTTATCAGTCATCATAAAGCCAATAAAAATGACCCCTTTATAGTCGTATCCCTCTTCTTGGACACCTTGCAAGAAAGGAAGCAAAACCTCTTTGCGAACTTCTTCGCTCATCTCTGCAGTAAATCCGGGCGCAGGAGAACAGGTGCCCATGCCCCCCGTATTAGGACCTTGGTCGCCATCTAAAAGACGCTTATGATCTTGTGCAGATGCCAAAGGGATAATCGTTTTTCCGTCCACCAATGCAATGACTGATGTCTCAAAACCGAACAAGCACTCTTCAATCACAACGAGTTTGCCCGCTTCGCCAAATGCGCCATTAAAACAAGATTCGAGCGCTTCGATAGCATCTGTAACGCTCATTGCAACAACAACCCCTTTTCCTGCGGCTAAACCGTCCGCTTTAATCACAATCCCTTTTTCGCCACTAGCAAACGCGTTTACAACATAGCTTTTAGCGGGAGATAACTCCGTAAAAGAGGCCCATTTAGCGGTTGGTATTTTATACTTATCCATAAAATCTTTGGCCACTTTTTTAGAGCCTTCGAGAGCCGCACCACGACCGTCAGGACCAAACACAGCGAGTCCACGCGCTTTAAATACATCCGTAATTCCTGCACATAAAGGGACTTCGGGGCCTACGATTGTTAAGTCGATTTTTTCATTTTGAGCAAAGTCGGCCAATTTTTCTAAATCACTCACGCCAATGTCGACACATTGTGCCAATTCTGCAATCCCAGGATTTCCAGGAGCGCAAAAAATTTCAGGACGTGTTTCTGATTGCGCTAAACGCCATACAATTGCATGTTCACGACCGCCACTACCGATTACTAAAATACGCATATTACCTCCATTATGGAAACTTTTTTTAAGATTATTCTTGACTAATTGAAAATATGTATTATAATAATATACTAGATATTCTTTAAAAACTCAAATCGAAAACGAAGAAAGAGTTAAAAAAATGACTAATTTTAATGAAAATACCTATCTTGCCCCCCTTCCCCCTATTTACCAATGGGAAGATCATGAAGATTTATTCCCCCCATCTTCATGGATTAACGGCATCCCGTCTCTCAATACTTTTGTTTATAATTTTAGACTCTTTTTTACCCTTTTTGCCGCCTCGCGTGTATATAGAAAATATGCTCATAAACGTGAATACTTTTGGCGTTCAAGCTATACCCAGATGAATCATGTGCTGGCAGCAGGGGCGGAAATTCATATTGAAGGACTCGAACACGTTAAAGCCTTAAATGGTAAACCTGTGGTGTTTATTGGGAATCACATGAGTCTTCTTGAAACCTTTTTACTCCCTTGCTTGTTGTTGACTTACACGGATCCAGTCTTTGTGGTTAAAGAGAGTTTGTTAAATGCCCCATTCTTAGGGATTATCTTACAAAAACAAGACTCTATTGCTGTGGGGCGATCAAATCCACGCGAAGATTTAAAAGCAGTTCTAGAACAAGGACAAGAGCGCTTAAAAAACAATAAATCGATGGTCATTTTCCCTCAATCGACACGTCAAATTGAGTTTGATCCCGCTGAATTTAGTTCGATTGGCGTTAAACTTGCGGCTAAAGCCGGCGTACAAGTTGTCCCCATTGCATTGCGAACCGATTTCTTAATCAATGGAAAAATGAGTAAAGATATTGGCGCGATTAACCCCGAAAAACCGCCTGTTCATTTTGCGTTTGGCGCGCCCATAGATGTTGAAGGTAATGGGAAAGATGCGCATGAAAAAGTGGTTGCATTTATTACAGAACATCTCCAAAAATGGAATGTGCCTGTTAAAAAACATGAAAATAGCTAACGCGTTATTTTAATAATGTTTAAAAAGAAAAAAGAGTCTTGACGTAAATCAAGACTCTTTAATTTTTTAGACTTATATGTGCGTTGTTAAAGTGATAAGAGATACTCTACTAAATCATTTAACTCAGTCTCAGATAAGTCTTTTGTATTTCCGCGCACTTTAGGATTATGCACCGTGATGGCATCTTTCAATGAAGATGTAGCTCCAGTATGTAAATAAGGCGCAGTCATATACAATTCATGTAAGGATGGCGTATTCACTTTCATAGAAGCATCTTGGGGAATCGTTGTCCCCACATCATACATTTTATTATCAGTCATATAAGGTCCGTAATGACACCGCATGCACCCTGCATCTTTGAAAACCTTTTCACCGCGTTGGGCTGAAGCAGAAAGTTTGCCATTAACCAAATAGGGAGATGGGATCGGTTTCATCGACTCAAAATAAGCCACAATTGCAGGAATCAACACTTTTTCATCGTCTTCAGTCACTTTATAAAACTGAATACTTGAAAATCCTGCACGAATGGCATCAATCGCATTTTTACGCACCCCTAAAGCCATACAAGGTGGCGTATGAATGGCGTGGAGCATTGAACGCGTATTTTTAGGATTACTTGCCCCATCGTTGAGTAAATCCCAGCTTACGCCGTCCATGCGACCATTCGGATGACAGGTTACGCAAGAGAACCAACGTCCATTACATTTGCGTGCGTCGCTAAAATAAATTTCGCCTTGACGTGCCAATGGGAGTTGTTCAAAAGAGCGACCATAAGATTTTTCTTGAATGGAAACTTTTTGATTATTATTCAAGCTAACCGCATTAATATTATCAGAGAATCCCCCCGCAATAAAAAGTTTGTTTGTACTTGAAAATGCAATCGCGCGTGGTCCATTAAGTTGAAGAGGAATACGTTTTTTATATTCCGCAATGAAATTATAATCATCAAACGGATTCATGGCCACTAAATTTTTAGGGTCATTTTGTTCAACATAACGTTTTTTAATTTTTTGAATTGTCGCAGGAAAGTCAATTAAACAAAGCTCGTGATTTCCCCCAAAAACAAGTGCCAATATTTTGCCATCTGGGCTAAAGGTAGTTGCGGTTGGATTCGGGGCACCAGTTTGTTCATCGTCGAGACCAACGGTTGCCCATAATTTCTCATTTTTAACATCGATAATGGAAAGCATATTTTGCACAATCCACCCCCGGTTAATACGAAGAACAGGCACTTGTGTACGCCCTACATTGTGGGGAAGAATTAAAAATTTACCATCGGGTGAAAGTGCCATTTTGCGTAAATTAAATGCAACTGAAGGGAGAGATATTGATTTAACTTTTTCGCATTTTGGAAATGAAAAAACATCAATAACCGCGGTGGTATGAATGGTGTTTGAAGGCTGATTAGGAAGTGCATTCGCCACAAAAAGACGCGTCCCTTCAGGGTTGAAAATAGCACTGATAGGCTCTCGTGTTGTGATTAAGTTTTGTTGCAATTCAAGCTTATGAGGAGATGTTGAAAAATCAAAAATGTTCACTTTATTGTTGTAACGATCGCAAACAACAATGCTATTTTTCCCTTCAATAACGGCTGATGTTATCGCTTCGGGGGAGTGTCCGCAAGATTGTGTTAATACATTTTTCCCACAAGGGAGAAAAATGGAAATCCACCCGTTAGGGCATCCACCGACAACCGCAATGTAAGTTTGGTTATCAACTCTAACTTGTGTTATCGCGGTAGGCTTAGATTGCGTTGGAATCAAGCGTTGTGTTTCAAGCGTAACCGAATCAATGATACGAATTTGATTTTGATCCTTTTCAACCATAAACAAAGATGAATCATTCAATACAATTAAATCACAGGGCGTATTATATGGAGATTTTTCTAAAACAGTGGGTTCTGTTTTCTCTGTACAAATCAAGGAGGCCGTCACTCCGACGCTCAAAATAAGGAGTATTAAACAACTTAAAAATAATTTATTCATTATCCATAACTCCTTAACGTTGAATAGCGATAGGATCGCCATCTGGGGTTAAAAATCCAAGAATCTCAACGATGCTTTTGTCGCAATTCAAAACCAAGAAAATTAAAGGATAATCATAAGGTCCATTGGGCTTATAGTTCATCCAATCATAATATTTTCCGAGTTGGGTTTCGGGACGCACCATCATTACAAGCACCGCCGTGACGCATTCAACCTTACGGTAGGGTCTTCCCCAGTAAGCCGTGATGGGACGTCGATCAAAAATGGCTTCTTTGCCAATATATTTACTGTCTTCATCCCACTCTAAAAACCATTCAGAACAGTACATTACAGCAGCATATCCTTTTCCAAAACGTTGCAACGTAAGTTCAGTATCTTGTGCGACAGGACACGTTCCAATAATCTCTTCCCCTAACCAATCTGGCATAAAAGTAGGATATGCCACCATGCTATCAGGATTCCCGACCATCACTTCTGTTACGCCATGAATCGCAAGGTGTTTAGGGTTGGGCGCCCACGTGGGAACCTGAGTCCCTTTTTCAAGATTTAAACGCATGACGCGGGGTATATCGACAGGGAATTTTGCAGGTTCGCGATCGATAACCCCGTCTTTTCCGGGTTGACCGCGTTTAAGACGATGATCCCAAAAACCACGTCCAGCCACATCTACAAGCGTATAAAGACGAGAAGGAAGCTTGTTTTCGCCTTTGAAATAGTTATAAACCGACTGAGAAAGTTGTGTATACTTTTCAATGGAGGTATCAACCATTTCTGTTTGTGAAGCATTCGCCCCCAAACAAAAAAGTCCTAAAATTATCCCTAGTGCATATTTAATTCGCATAAAAAGCCTTTTCATTTAAAAACCTATGGTCTTAATAAAGGGGATATCCCGTTTTGTGTTAAAATTGATTTTCGGAAAGTATGTCAAGTGGA
>CAZIVM010000065.1:12892-13384 GCA_964542845.1 uncultured Victivallales bacterium | reverse complement strand
CGTGCCACCACATAATATAGGAACACGTCCGCGTGCGCGCACGTCGCGAATCGCCACATCAGCAAGTTGAATATAATGAGCCACACTTATTGGGTCATGAATCGAAACAATATCAAATAAATGATGCGGTACCCCTTTTTTCTCTTCTTCAGAAATTTTAGCAGTTCCAATAGGAAGACCTTGGTATACTTGCAGAGCATCCGCATTAATCACTTCGCCATTACATTGATGTGCAAGGTCGACAGCATACGCACTTTTTCCCGTAGCTGTTGCGCCCATAACGATGTAGATTTGAGTGTTCATAGAAAATAGCTTATATAAAATTAAAATTCAATATATTTAAAATAACCCCAAACAAGCAAAAAATCAATTTTAAAAATGTTTTTTTATTGTTTTTCTAAAAATTCAATAATAAAACCCTAAAAAGCAAAAAATAGAGAAAATATGTGAAAAATTGATAAAAAGAACGACAAAATATTAACCAAACAGGAT
>CAZIVM010000065.1:0-12882 GCA_964542845.1 uncultured Victivallales bacterium | reverse complement strand
CTCGTTTTTGAGCGAAAAGTGATTTTTTTTTGATTTTTTTTTGATTTTCGCCTTGCTATTTGCATTAAGTGAGTGTAAAATGTAGTTAAGGGAAATCCCCAACTAACAGAATACCCCAACCTTAAACCCTGATGGAGGAATGTATGGAATTCTACAACGTCAAGAAAAAAGCAAAAGTAAAAGTGGCAGAAAAAGACTGCAAAAAAGTCATTTACAAGCGTGAAACTGCTAATGGTGTTCAAGAGCGTTACGCTGTTCAAGCTGTCGACAACGATGGCGTTAAATTGACACGCTTTGTAAACAAAGCAGCTTTTGATGAGTTAAAATGCCCTCTTGCAAAATAACGATTCAAAAAATGCCCAGTCGTTTCGGCTGGGTTTTTTTATTTTAAATCAAACATATTTTAAATTTCACTAAGATTATCACACATTGTAACATCTAATTATATATCCCTGAAACTCATCCTTTAATCGAAAGGCAAAGTATGAAACGTTTACTTATTCCATCGTTAATCGTTACATTAGCCGTCCTTACCCTTGGTTGTAACTCTCAATCTCAAAATGAAACCAAGTTCTCTTCCATCTCATCGCAGTATAATATCGTGATTGAGATTTCTAAAACGCCCTCAGCGCAAAACAACCAACTTTGCGGAGGTTATCGTAGTATTACAGAAAAAGATCTTAACGATGCAAGTTTGAAAAATGATGTCAAAATCTGTATGGAAAAAATCATGAATCAGTTTAAAACAACACCGGATTATTCTAAATGGGATTCATCTCGTCCTGTTCGTGTTACGAAAATCGAAATGCAAGTGGTGGCAGGAATTAATTATCGATTCAATATTGAAATTGAGTTGGATAAAAACATTCATCAAATGACAGGTGTTGTCTGGAAAAAATTGGACCAATCCTTTGAACTCACTCAACTCTCCGACACCCTCAAAGAATCTAATTAAAACGTAACCTAAAAAATTCATTAAGCGACAAGGAGATATCCACCTTCTTTTCGCTTAAAAGGATGTTATTTTTCAAACTTAAACCTGCGAGAACGCATTTTGTGCGTTTTTTTGATTTTTTTTGTTTAAAAAAGTTGCAATTTAAGGGGATTGGGGGTATAATATGTTATATTATAAACTCAACCGTTGTTCACATGAAGGAGTCCGTCGCAATGAAACAACTCTACATCGTAGATGCTTTCAGCCAAATTTTTCGTTGGTATCACGCGATGCCACTCTCTTTTACGGCGCCAGATGGTATGCCTGTTAATGCTATTTTTGGAATGGCTAAATTCTTATTTCAGTTGCAAAAAAACTTTGAAATCGATGGCGGTATTTTTGCATTCGATTGTGGAGGATCCGTTTTGCGCTCAGAAATTCATCCTGACTACAAATCTAATCGTCCTCCCATGCCCGAAGATTTACGTGTCCAGATGGAACCCATTTGCGAACTCATTGATGCTTTTGGTTGGACGCGTATGGCTTCGGAAGGCTACGAGGCGGATGACGTGATTGCGACACTCGTCGACCGTTACCCCGAACACGCATACAAAATTATTACCGCGGATAAAGATATTGCTCAACTCATTAAAGATCCCCATGTCTCTATTCTCCAACCCCTCCACAAAGGCAATGGGTGGTTAGAACTCGATGAAGCGAAAGTCTGCGAAAAATTTGGAATTCCCCCTCATCAAATCCCCGACTACCTTTCCCTCATTGGCGACAATATCGACGTCGTGGGAGGCATTGCGGGAATTGGCCCCAAAACCGCGGTTCAAATTTTGCAAGGCGGGGATCATATTGTAGACTTACTGCAAGATCCATCTAAAATTACAAATGAAAAATGGCGCACCAAAATTTGTGAAAACGAATCTTTACTCCAACGAAACTTGCAGTTAATTCACCTCAACAAATGCGTCCCTTACCTTCCCGAACTTTCAGGAACGATGTTGGAAAAACCTGTCATAAACACCGAAAAACTTGTTGAAATTTTCACGCGTTATGGACTCCGTTCGTTATTTAAAGAACTCGGAATTTCCCCGCCATCAACACCTCCTGTTGTTGCCAAAGTTGAAACTGAAAACGACCTCTTCTCTTCTCCCGCAACACCTCCCCCTCAAGAAACTCAAGACGACCTATTCGCAAATATGAGCCTATAACCCAAAAAGGATTCCCCTATGAAAAAACTCCTATTCTCAGCCTTGCTTGTTAGCCTTTTTCATTTCTCGGCACAAGGGGCGATGACAGAAGTCGATTCCACATTTGAATTGCTCCCCGAAAAAATTACAGCGGCCAAAAAATCAGTCTTCCCTGCATTGGTTTTTATTCGTTCAGTGAATGACATGCAAGATCAAGGACTTTCTGCCAAAGTTAACAGCTCGGGTTCGGGCGTAATCTTAAACAATGAAGGGCTTGTCCTAACCAACTGGCATGTGATTAACAAAGCCGATCACATCCGCTGTCAAACCACGGATGGCGACGCCTTTGAAGCCGAGGTCGTGGGTTCGGACAAAGATATCGACATCGCACTCATTAAACTCAAAACAGATCGTAAAGATTTTCCCGTTGCTGAACTTGTCGCTTCTGACAAAATGACGTATGGTGACTTTGTGATTGCCATGGGGGCACCTTGGGGAATGAGTCGTTCGGTCTCCTTAGGGATTATTTCGTGTCCACAACGCTATTTAGAGCAAAATCAATACACCCTTTATCTCCAAACTGATGCATCTATTTCTCCAGGAAATTCGGGTGGTCCCCTTGTCAACACTGATGGAAAAGTGATTGGGATTAATACCTTAGGAAGTAGTCAAGGCGGTGGCGACATTGGTTTTGCAGTACCCACCTCCACCATTCTTGAAGTTATTGACGACTTAAAAAATCATAAAGCCGTTCAATGGTCATGGACAGGAATCGATCTCCAAGCGATTAACGATTTTTCTAAAAATATTTTCTTTGAAAAAGGTCAAGGCGGCGTGATTGTCGCGAACATTGAACCCAAAAGCCCTGCCGAAAAAGCGGGTCTCAAAGCGCGCGACCGTATTCTCACGATCGCTGGTAAAAAATGCGATGCCTTAAGTGAGGAATCCATCCCTAATATTAAACGCTATCTCTCTTTACTCAAAGCAGATCAGCCCATCGAGTTGGTCATCGAACGCGACAAACAAAATATCACTCTTCAAATTACCCCCATCGCGCGTGGCGCATCTGAAGGCGCATCTGAAACCTATGACCGTTGGGGCGTCACGTTTGCAGAAATCAACCGTTTTGAAACCCCAAACCTCTTTCACCACAAAGATAGCGGTATCTACATCAAATCCTTTACAGAACGCAGTAATGCACAAAATTGCCGTTTTATCCCTGGCGACATCTTGATTTCTATCGACAACAAAGCGGTCAACTCCCTCCCCGAAGCTAAAGAAATTTACGATGCAACACTTAAAAATATCGATAATAAAACCAAAGCCGTCTTAAAAGTGCTCCGTAACGGACGCCAAATGGATATTGTTTTAGATTACACCACCGATTTAAATAACGATGATGATGACGATTTCGACTACTAAACTTAACAGAAAGAGTTTAAAATGAGCATCTCAATTAAAAGTTATGGCGCCGCTGGCGAAGTGACCGGTTCTAACCACATCCTTGAAGTGGATGGGAAAGACATCATGATTGACTTCGGTCTTTTTCAAGGCCGTCGTATTGATGCCGATAACAAGAATCGCGAAAAACCGTATACGATGGACAATATGGAAGCGATGGTTCTCACCCACGCTCATGCGGATCACTGTGGGCGCATCCCTCTCCTACCTCTATATGGTTTTAACGGCAATATTTATTGTACACATGCCACGCGTGACATCGCGGGTATTGTGATGGCTGATAGCGCACATATTCAAGAAAAAGATTATGAGTGGTTAAAGTCCAAGGGCGATACTGAAGTGCGCCCACCACTTTATACCCCTGCAGATGTCACCCATGTGCTTAACAATTTTGTTTCGATTGCATACGGTCGTGAATTTACCCCCATGGATGGCGTTAAGTGCCGTTTTTATGATGCAGGACACATTGTCGGTTCAGCGATGGCTGTTTTTGACTTAGGTTACGATCGTAAAATTGCTTTTACAGGCGATTTGGGTCGCCCCAATCTTCCGATTATCCGCGACCCCGACAACCTCCCTCCCGTTGATTATCTTGTTTGTGAATCGACTTACGGTGATCGTTTACACGATCCCATCGATGATGCCAAAGAGGAAATGGAAGCCATTGTTAAACGCACGCAAAAACGAGGCGGCAAAGTGATTATTCCCGCGTTCGCTATCGAACGTACGCAAGACCTCCTCTACATTTTAAGCGAACTCAAACTCGAAGGTAGAATCCCTAATATCCCCATTTATGTGGATAGCCCCATGGGATTTAATGTAACGAGTGTTTATCGGGTGCATCAAGAGTGCTACGATGAAGAAATTATCCAAGATTATATCAATCAACACAAAAATCCTTTTGGATTTGAAGGACTCCGTTTTATAACAGATGTTTCTGAATCGATGGCATTGAACGAAAAACAAGAACCTTGCATCATTATTTCTAGTAGTGGAATGTGTGAAGCTGGGCGCATTTTGCATCACCTCAAAAACAATGTTGAAGATCCGCGTAATACTGTTTTGATTGTAGGATTCATGGCAGAACACACCCTTGGACGTCGCATTGTCGACCATGCGGATGAAATTCGTATCTTTGGCAAACTTTATAAACTCAAAGCTGAAGTTGCGCAAATCAATGGGTTCAGTGCCCATGCCGACTATAACGAAATTAAAAATTGGTTGAAGAAACAAGACTTAAAACGTCTCCGCAAAGTTTTCCTTGTTCATGGGGAGTTTGAACCGCAAGAACACCTTAAACAAGTCCTTTTAGATATCGGCGTCAAAGCCGTTGAAATCGTTAAACCCCAACAAGTATACCCCCTCTTTGATGACTAATCCCAAAATTCCCATTATCCTTGTACTCGATCGTCTCCGTAGCGCACACAATGTCGGCAATATTTTCCGTATTGCCGATGCGGTGAACGCCATGGCAATCTATGGCTGTGGCTACACCCCGATGCCCGGACATCCCAAACTCGCGAAAACAGCGATGGGGTCTGAAATGATGGTAGAGACGCGCACCTTTCCAGATGCCGTCACCGCCATTCAAACCCTCAAAACCGAAGGCATTGTACGCAAAGTCATTGCTGTGGAGCCGACAGAAGATGCCATTTGTGCATGGGATTTCCCATGGGAATATCCTGTTGCTTTGGTACTCGGGAACGAAGCATTGGGGATTCATCCAGATGCGTTGGCATTATGTGATGGGAAAGTGGCGCTCCCTATGTTAGGCCAAAAAGCGTCGATTAATGTGGGGAATTGCGCAGCGGTAACCGTCTATGCTGCACTCAAAAATTATCTACAACACCCTGAGGAGACGCATCAATGAAACGAGTGATACTGGTGGGCAAATATTTAACGCATATTCGACAACGTCTCAGACGCGCAGGCTTTGAAGTTGTTGAAGATCATCCCGATTTAGTGGTCACCCATGGAGGTGATGGCGCATTGTTAAACGCGGAACGTCGATTCCCTGGCGTGCCAAAATTTCCAATCCGTGATAGCGATACTGCACCGCATTGTCCGCTCCACAATTACGATATGCAATTCGATTTACTCCGCAAAGGGCAACTCTCTGAAACACAACTTATGAAAGTGATGATTGAATCGAATGGGCGATCGCATCTCGGGCTCAACGAGGTTTATGTCCATACACGTACGCCCGTCAATGCGCTCCGTTATCAAGTTCGAATTGACGGCGAATTGTATGCTGAAGAAATTTTTGGTGATGGGGTCGTGATGGCAACCGCACACGGATGTACAGCGTATTATCGAAGCATTACAGGCTCTCTGTTTCGTGTGGGACTGGGTCTTGCGTTTAACAATAGTACGGAACAGGTAAATCATATTGTATTAGACGAAAATTCAGAAGTAGAAATCAAAATTTTGCGTGGCCCCGCCATGTTGCTTGCCGACAATGCAGAAGATCCCATTATCATTGATAATGGAGATATTGCAAGACTCAAAAAAGCGAAAAGCACCGCCACGATTTTAGGATTAGATATATTTATGTGTCCAGCGTGTCGCAAACTGCGTCATTCACGACGTCGCGAACTTGCGCTCGGACTTCATCGCGAGGAACAATAATTTATGTTAGCCCCCCATTCACAAGTCGAACTCATGGCACCCGCAGGCGATTTTGCCGCACTCTCAGCCGCGCTTCGCGCAGGCGCAAATGCCATCTATTTTGGCATTGGTCAACTCAATATGCGCGCCAATGCTGCCAATAATTTTTCGTATGAGGATTTGCCCAAAATTGTCGCCTACTGCCAAAAAGCAAACGCCAAATCATACCTCACCCTCAACACGCTTATTTATGAAAACGAACTTAAAGATGCCAAACAAATTTGCACATTAGCCAAGTCTGCTGGTGTGAGTGCAATTATTGCATCGGATCCCAGTGTCATTATGTATGCGCACGAGATCGGCTTACCCATTCACATGTCTGTTCAAGCCAATGTGGCGAATATTGAAGCGGTACGTTTTTGGGCAAAATATGCAGAAGTCATGGTGCTAGCGCGCGAGCTCTCATTAGATCAAATCAAAACCATTACCCAGTCTATTCGCGACGAAAACATTTGTGGACCTCAGGGCGAACTTGTTGGCATTGAAGTATTTGCACATGGTGCGTTATGTGTGGCAGTTTCGGGAAAATGTTATATGAGCCTTGCACTCAACGGCGAAAATACATCAGCAAATCGCGGAAAATGCCAGCAACCTTGTCGTCGTCATTATCGCGTAACCGATAATGATACCGAAGACCAACTCGTGATTGATGAACGTTATGTCATGTCGCCCAAAGATATTTGCACGATTGAAGTCTTAGATCAAATTTTAGATGCTGGCGTGCGTGTGTTAAAACTCGAAGGACGTGGAAGATCCCCTGATTATGTCGGGACGATTACACAGACTTATCGCTCGGCGATTGATGCATGGGAGTCGGGACAATTCAAAAAAGTACGCGATGAAGAACAGTGGATGAAAACACTTGAAAAAGTCTTTAATCGCGGTTTTTGGATGGGGGGATATTATCTCGGACACAAACTCGGAGAGTGGTGTGATGTTCCAGGCTCAAAAGCAACAGAGTATAAAGAGCATTGTGGAGATGTCACGCGTTATTTCCCAAAACTCTCTGTTGTAGAAATTTATATTCGGGCGTGTCCGCTCCGCGTGGGCGACGAAGTATGGATTATTGGAAAAACAACAGGCGCGGTTCGTCTTACGCTTGATGAATTACGTGTGGGAGATGACGGCATTCCTACCCGCGAAGCCAAGGCAGGCGAACTCGTCACATTTAAAGTGCCATGCAAAGTGCGCCCCAAAGATATTTTGTATGTGATTCGTCAACGTGAAAACGCATGAAACGCCGCTATAAAATAGCCCTTTTAGTCTTACTTTCAATGTTCGCAGGGATAATTTATGCGCGTATCGAAGCGCGATATTGGACAGAGATCGCGCACGAAACATTTGTCTCTGACTATTGGCATAGCGACACCCCTTTACGCATCGCACATTTAACGGATATTCACTACGATTATATGTCCGCCACCCATTGGAATGACATTGTCGATATGATTCTAACAGAAAAAGTCGATTTTGTGGTCATGACAGGCGATTACTATACAAACAACCCCACGTCGGACACCCCACTGTTTGTGCAAGGATTACAACGGTTAACCCAATCAACCCCTGTTTTTGCTGTATGGGGGAATCATGATCGCGAATCGTTTCAAAAAGGGAAAAAACTACCAGATGGACTTACCCGTCTTGAATATGTTCGCATCATTCTTGAAGAAGGAGGTGTAAAAATACTTGAAAACCAAGAAGTTACAACTTCATTCCAAGGAGACAGCGTCCGTATTTTAGGCATGGACGACTTAACATTCGGGAATCGCGAAAAAGCATGGCAACTCCTTCAAAAAGAAAATAACGATTCCATTTTTACCCTTGCACTTCAACATAATTGCTGTTATATCGAACACCTCATCAGTTTTCCTTCATTCCAAGTCATTCTCATGGGACACACCCACGGTGGACAAATTCAAATCCCCATCTTGAAAAGTCCTGCTGAGCGACTTTGGCAAATCGAATACGTGAAAGGGCGTCGTGACTACCCCTCGCAACAAATGGCGTACATCACGCGGGGCGTAGGATCTATTTTAGGGATTCGCTTTATGTGTCGTCCTGAAATACTAATTCTTGAGGTGGCGAAACCTTGTCCAAAAGCCACGACTCCCAGTGCGGATAACGACTAAGAATGCGTTCGCGACATTTCGGACACCGCGCGACTAAATCTATTAAATTGTAAATAAGATTCGCATGAACATTTAGGTCGTCAGACGAATAGTGAGACAAATCAGGCATTGAAAAAGGCGACTGGTGATTCATCCCCCTTAAAACCATCTCGCGTGCTAACGCATCATGACGCGTCGACATCGCCAATGGCTCAATCAACACAATCGGCGTAACGCGTCCGCGAATCGACACCCCTTTTTCAAAAGTAGAACGATGCTTATGGATTTCTCCATGCTCCCCAAGAAGATGTTGATTGCACAACAGCTCAGGGGGAATCATCCACATTCTCATCGAAAAAAACGCTTAAAGGTAACGATACACATCTTCAAGCGTTAAATCATTCGCAATCATCATCACTTGTAAGTGATAAAGCAACTGCGAAATTTCTTCAGCTGTTTTCTCTTTGCCTTCGTATTCTGCGGCCATCCAAACTTCTCCAGCTTCTTCAATAATTTTTTTACCAATGAAATGTTTGCCTTTGTTAAATTCTTTTACAGTGCCTGAGTTTTCATCTTGCGTTGCAATTTTAGCGGATAACTCAGCGAAGAGTTGTTCAAAATTTTTCATAATACCTCCAAAAAAGGTTGGGTTGAGAAGATTAACTTGCATATTTAAAATACCGCCAAAAAGACGAAAAATCAAATCATTTCCCTATAATGTTTTAAAAATATAGAAAAAATGAGAATATCCCTTGAAAACGTGCATAGTGATATTATATTATACTTCTAGTTCAATTTTTAATTTTGAGAGACACCATGGCCCTATTTTTCAGACAACACCAATCTACCGAACAAATTCAAGAAAATGAATCCACAAATGATAGCCCTATCTCCTTGTTTGCGGCATTCTTGTTGATTGTTTTTGTGGCACTTTTGTTGGCATTTGGTTTGATGATGGTACAATCAACCACGGTCACACGAATGGGGAATGAACTCTTTTATAAACAATGTATGTGGGCGGGAATTGGGACTTTTCTTGCTGTCGGGACATGTTTGATTGGACCCCGAAAAATTACCGACTGGCGTCTTATTATCTCCATGGTGCTCGGCACATGGCTTTTGTTGCTGGCCGCCCGTTTTGTCTTCCCCCCAATCAACGGGGCATATCGTTGGGTACAAATTAGCGGATTGGGGAATATTCAGCCGTCCGAGATTGCAAAATTTGCGATGATTTTAATGATGGCACGATGGGCATCTGATCATATTCGTTCTTTTAATAATATCGTGACTGAGTTTTGGCAAAATATTAAAAATATGTTTAAGTCGCCCAATGCCCGGAGCATGAGCTTTTTGGCACCGTTATTTATTTTTTGCGTGACATTAGGACTTGTCTTTCTTGGAAAAGACCTTGGGATGAGTCTTTTAATCATCGCCTCTGTGGGAGCGATTATTTTTGTTGCGGGTTTACGAATGCGTTATGTATTACTCCTTATGATGATGGGGGGCTTAGGGGTTGCGGCGCTTTGTATGGATAAAAGTAGTTTCCGTTATCAACGCATTGTCGCCTTCTTAGATCCCGAAAAAGCGGGGGATGCAGGCATGCAAATTTTCATGTCGTTGCTCGCCTTAGGCTCGGGCGGTTTTAGCGGACGTGGTTTAGGAGAAGGACGTCTCAAAACAGGCTATCTCCCCGAAGATCATACCGATTGTATTTTGTCGATCACGGGTGAAGAACTCGGATTTATTGGCATGACCAGTCTCATTGTTATTTTCGTTTTTATTATCTTACTTTGTACGATTATTACGGTTCGTGCAAGTTCACGCACGCAGATGTTTGTCGGTGCAGGATTTACCGCGTTGTTAGGGATTCAAATGTTGATGAACATCGCAGTGATTACCAGTTCCATCCCCGCCAAAGGGATGCCTGCCCCCTTTATCTCATACGGAGGAAGTAACCTTGTCACCTCACTGGTTGCCATTGGGATTATCGTGAGCATCGCTATCGACTCCACATTTCCAAACTTTTACGACCGTTTTCTTGGCGGAATATTCTCTAAAAACACCTCTTCATAAGGGCCGAAATCATGACAAAATCTTGTAAAAAACTGGTCATTACCTGCGGCGGAACTGGCGGACACTTCTTTCCCGGACTCTCCATCGCCCGTGAACTTCTCGCTCAAGGCGGTGACCCCCTTGTGATCATCAGTGGAAAAAATGCCGCATCACAAGTCAAACATGTGCGCGACGCTGGATTAGAATGTGTCGAAGTAGAAGCGGCACCCGTTATTGCAAAGAATCCTATCACCGTCATTCGTGCATGGATTAAACAATACAAAGGTTACAAGACCGCACTCAAGTTACTCAAAGAAAAACAACCTGAAGCAGTATTAGCCATGGGAAGCTTTACAAGTTTTCCTACCGTTTGGGCAGCACAAAAACTCAAAATCCCTATTTATTTACACGATGGGAATGCACGAATTGGTCGTGCAAATCGTTTCTTTTCACGCTGGGCGAAGTTGCTCATGACCGCGTTTCCTGCAGTAAATGCAGACGCATGTAAATGCAAAGTTATCGACGTAGGAATGCCCATACGCCCTGAGTTTAAAGATCAATGCGAAGTTAACACCACCGAGGCGTTCGAGAAAATTAAATCGATTTATCCCGAGGCCCCGCTTCATAAAAATGTAACAACTCTCGTTGTTTTTGGCGGAAGTTTGGGCGCAAACACCCTCAACACCATTTTACCTAAAGCCCTAAACGAGTACACGCAAAAAAAGGTACAAGTAATTCATCTTTTTGGACCCAAACACATGGCCGAAAACTCCCCCTATGCAACACATATTCCGTCATTATGTTTAGAGAGTTCCCCTCACATGGGCGAAATTTTGGCAATGGCGGATGTGGTGGTGTCGCGCGCAGGCGGTTCGACCTTAGCCGAACTCTCTTTTATGGGACGCCCTGCCCTTTTGATCCCTTTCCCTTTTGCAAGCGAAGATCATCAAAGCGATAATGCCCGTTATTTCGTGCGAAATAATGCAGCCATATTACTCCCTGATCATGAAACAAATGTTGAAAATCTTTTACCCATACTCAAGACATTACTCAATGACCCACACCATACCGCAGAATATGCCCACGCCATGACACAACTCGCTAAACCCAATGCCACCGAAACCATTCTTCAACTTATCGCTGAGCAAAACAAATGAGTTCATTAGATATCATTCCGTGCACCATCATTACAGGCCCCACGGCAACAGGAAAAACTGCCATGGCGGTTCAACTTGCCAAGCAAATCAATGGCGAGATTGTATCCGCTGATTCACGTCAAGTCTACCGCAAAATGGACTTAGGAACAGGCAAAGATTTACCCGAATACGGTGAGATTCCTTATCATCTTATTGATGTGGTTGACCCGAAAGAAATTTATCACCTTTCTGCATTTCTCAAAGATGCCAATCACGCCATCCGTGAGATTCATTCACGCGGGAAAAAAGTGATTATTTGTGGAGGAACACCGATGTGGATTCACGCCTTGCTGTGTCGTTATGAAATGCCAGGGAACGATCCTGACTATACCCAGCGCGAGCAACGCTGTCAACAATCGCTGTCTGACTTATGCAAAGAATATCGCGCGCGCTTTCCTGAAAGTGCCGCTCAATTTAAAGATTGGGAGAATATTAATCGCGTGGTCCGTGCGCTTGAAATCGCAGAAGCGAAAGCTGCGGGGGCTGATACGGCATCCGTTCAACTCCCAACGCTAGACGCACAAATTATTGCCCCTTATTATCCCCGAAGCGTTGTGCGAGAACGTGTTGAGATTCGTCTTGATGCACGACTCAACGCGGGAATGGTTCAAGAAGTAGAACAGCTTATCCATGCGGGTGTTACGCATGAAAAACTTGATTTTTTCGGACTCGAATATCGCTATATTTCTCGTTATTTGCGTGGAGAACTCTCTTATGATGAGATGCGTATCCTTTTACTCAATAAAATTCGACAATTTGTGAAGCGTCAAGATATATGGTTTCGCAAATTTGAGCGTGAAGGTTTCCCCATTCAGTGGCTCCCCAATGGCGACCTCTCCCTTTTAAAATAAAAATAGGAGTGCTAAAAATTAGCACTCCTATAAGGTTAACTTACATTAATCTTTTGGAGTAATTTCACCCTTTTGATTTAAAGTAGTCCCACTAATTTTAATTGAGCGCTCTTTAATTAATGATAATGAAGCATTTACAGAGGTTCTCCATGGCTCCCAAACTAATCCCGTAGCCACTTCAGCTTTGACATGAATATTGCAAGCCGAACCTTTAAGAGCAATTTCTGTTTTGAAACCTGCAGTTAACTTATCGCCATTCTTTTCCCAATTACATTGCTTGTAAAGAGGTTTTCCATCATCAAACCCTATGAGTTCATCCCATGTAACAGTAAAACGAGCGACATAAGCACCTGAATGCTCTAAGATTAATTTCCCACCTTTAATACACTCATACTCGGTAGTAATATACTCAGT
>CAZIVM010000064.1:7441-13459 GCA_964542845.1 uncultured Victivallales bacterium | reverse complement strand
TTAGAAAAGATGGCAACCCTACATGGATTCGAACCACGACTAACTGGACCAAAACCAGTTGTGCTACCGTTACACCATAGGGTTAACCTTGTGTCATTGCTGACTACAACTTTAATATACATCCAAATTTTATTTTTTCAAGCTAAATTTTAAAAAAAATAGTGTTTTTTATATTTTTTTTGAAAAAATGATCTTTTTACATCCTTTTTTTTGAAATAATATGATGTTTGAGGTTGATTTTTTACCTTATAACCCTTATATTTATTAGAAATACTTAATTTTGAAAGGATGCAAATATGCTTAATTTATATCGAATAATATTGTTGGGATTGTTAATTTCTGGAATTTCGGCTTGTCAAACGACGGATGAGTATCATACAACGCGTATGATCGGTGGCGTTAATTTGTGTGGTTTTGAGACTGGAGCAACTTATTCCCCTTATAATGTTAAAGTCGATACGCAATATTCTTTTTTTAGATTGGGTCTCCCATTTTGGCACGACTTTCGTTCGCATTGTGATGGGCTTGCCTATTCTATTTTTTGGGATGCAGGGGCTTCTGTCAATGGGGTGCAAGGTTCTGTTTTTTGCATGACAGATGTGATGCATGGCGCTTCGTTTGCTCTGATCGCAACACAAGTTGAGAATGGGGCAGGGTTTGTTGCTGCGCCGATTACATCAGTTGGAAATTTTAGCGGACTCCAATTTGGGGGATGGAATATGGCACAACAAGTTCCTTTTCGCGGATATTCAACAGTTCAAATTGGGGCATTTAATGTGGCTGAATCCAGTAAAGTTCAAGTCGGACTTTTGAACTTTACGGAGTCGAAAAATACTGTCCAGATTGGACTTTGGAATCAAAACAAAAAATGGGGTTTCCCTTTTATCAATTTGAATTTATTTGACTAAGGGCGTTAATATTTCTTTTTGGTCGGGTAAGACTTGCTGTAAAATAATAGTTTGCGCGGGATCACCTAATAAGATGCCAATCAAACCTATATT
Source organism: uncultured Victivallales bacterium (assembly GCA_964542845.1). Lineage (GTDB taxonomy): Bacteria > Verrucomicrobiota > Lentisphaeria > Victivallales > CAZIVM01 > CAZIVM01. Next base: position 12,458 of record CAZIVM010000064.1, on the reverse strand, counting down.
GAGTCGCGCAATATAAGTTTTTCCATCACGCTCATAAATTGAGAATTGGCAGGGCAAAACAGAACTAATGGCACGCGTTGGCGCATCATTAATCATCGCGCCTGCATAACTGGCATTGCAAAGTTTAAACATTTTAATGCGATCGTTATCTAATGTTTGGGGAAGGGCACAAGGGACCACTTTCATTTCCCAACCTGGAACCAGTTGAATTGCACTATCGAGTCGCGCACAAGTTTCTTCAAAGTTGTAGCGACTCTCATATTCTAATATTGCACTATTTTGGGCCCATGAAAACATGAGAATAAACGCAATCACTAACCCCCACATCAACCCGATACTAAAAAATAAGTAAGGTTTGATACGTTGATAAAATGAAGGAATAGACATCTTTATTTATCCTTTTTTAAGCGGGGCACAAGCGCGTTTTAACCATGCTTTATCTTCTGTAGATAATTCAGATTCAAGGGCTTGATACACTTCTTTATGATACGCATTAATTTGTTTAATCTCTTCATCTGTAAGAAGTTTAGTTTGAATGAGCTGAGTGTCATAAGGACAATATGTAAGCGGTTCAAACTTGTAGAATGCGCCGAAATCGGTGACTTCATCTTCAATCACTAAAATAACGTTTTCGATACGTATTCCGTGTTTGCCTTCGCGATAGATGCCGGGTTCGTTGGTTACCATCATGCCAGGTTCAAACGCTTCATTGCACCCGACTGAAATCCCAGGAGGCCCTTCATGAACGTTGAGGTACGCGCCAATGCCGTGACCCGTGCCGTGTCCGAAATTGATCCCTGCGTTCCACATGTAGGTGCGTGCAAGGGTATCGAATTGTGAGCCGCGAGTTTTAACTGGAAAGCGTTGACGAGCAATAGCCAAATGCCCTTTGAGTGTTAACGTAAAGTCGCTCATCATTTGGGGATTGACTTTCCCTAAAGCGACCGTGCGCGTGACGTCGGTCGTTGCTCCTAGATATTGTCCGCCAGAGTCGACGAGGAGTAAACCTTTGGGTTCAAGTTTGACTGGGTGATCGTTGGAAGGTTGGTAATGACACAACGCTGCATTTGCATTGTAACCCGCAATAGTATGAAATGATAAATCTTTGCATTGTGGGTTATCTAGTCGAAGTTGATTTAAGATATGTGCTGCGCCAAATTCGGTAACATCTTCACCCTTTTTCATCGCGCGGTCAAGCCAAGCGAAGAAACGTACCAATGCAACCCCATCATGAACACGAGCTTCGCGCGCCCATTTAATTTCGGTTGCATTTTTTACCGCTTTCATTTTAGCGATAATGGAGGGTTCCATGTTTTTGAGTTGGGCTTTTTCTTTGGGGAAGTATTGACTCAATGTGGCAGGCGTTTGTGAGCTGGTGTAGCCCACTTTGGCGGAGGGTTTCAACTTTTTAAGGGTCTCTACAATCCCTAAATAGGATTTAATTTCAACCCCATCATCTTTGAGTTTTTTAGCTAGAGGCGCCGACACCTTTTGTTCATCTAAGTATAAAGTGACATTTTTAGGTGTAATCGTTGTAAACGCCGTGAAAATTGGAACGCAAGGGGTATCGTTTCCGCGTAAGTTGAAGAGCCATGCAATATCGTAAAGCGAAGAAACAACGAGAATATCTAATTGCTCTTCTTTCATTTTTTCGCGAACGTTGGCTATTTTTTCTTGACGAGATTTGCCTGCGTATTTTACCCCGTAATCAAACACTTTTTCTTTGGAGGGTTCAGGGCGTGTTGGCCAACATGTGGCTGAGAAGTCATTAAATGCCACAAGTTCAATTTTGGCTTTTGCAAACTTTTCAGTCAATGTATTGATTTGACTTGCCATAAACATCATGGGGTCAAATGCAATTTTGGCTTTGGTTCCCAATTTTTTGATTAAGAAGTCCGACCATGATTTGACGTCGGGATGCCCATCTTTCATCAGTTCAATAGGCGTTCCTTCGAGTTCGTTCGCGCCTTGAATCCAGTATCTAAAATCGGTCCATAAAAAAGCATCGTTGGGGGTGACCACGAGTGTGCCTGCTGAGCCTGTGAATCCTGAAAGGTAGGCGCGCAGACACCAATGGTCGGGGAGATATTCGGTATTGTGAGGGTCTGAGGTTGGGACAACAACGGCGTTAAATTTTTGTTTTTTAAGCCATGATTGCACTGCCGTGATACGCTCCGCAACGGTAGGTAAAGTTTGATTTTTACGCATGGAATATCTCCTTATGTATTAAGATTAAATATCTTGAACCGTGCCAGTTTTGCGTGCTTTTTCGGCTGCAAATACGGAGAGGTGTGTTTCCAAACTGACATCTGGGCCTGAAATGATGCGTGAGGCATCATTGTGCGCGAGGGCTTCAACGAAGTCGCTCATAATGCCACCATCACCACCACCGTGACCACTCAAGATGGAGTTATCCATTTGATTGGAGTCGACTGTTTTCCATGTATCGGTGAGGTAGTCGAAAATTTTGATGATGTTGGAGTCGCCTTGGATGTAACCTTTGGTGCCATGGATGGTTGTTTTACGGCCTTCGCTGGGGCAGAATGCGGTCATAAGGAAAGAGGCAACTGCGCCACCTTCAAACTCTACGTTGACTACTTGGTTATCGACCACATCGTTATCGCAAGCGTAGACGCAACGACCATAAGGTCCGTTACGAAGAGCATCTTCAATGCTTTGTGCTGTGGGCTCTTCTGTCACCACTTCAAGCGGCCAGCCTAAGAAACCTTTGTTATAGAAACCGTAGTAGATTTTCTTCGCGGAGTAGGGGCAACATTGTTCGATATGAGCAGGACAATCCAAGCAACGATCGGCTGCGCCTTCGGGTTGTTCGGATTTCTTGAAATGTTTTAATGAACCAAATGAAGAAACGCGGATGCTTTTTTTGCCCATGATATAACGCATCCAGTCGAGGTCGTGACACGATTTTTGGAGGAGCATAGGGGAGGATTGCTCTTCGTTGCGCCAGTTTCCACGGACAAATGAGTGTGCTTGGTGGAAGTAGCCAACAGGTTCATAGTGTTGCATTGCGATGATTTCGCCAATCACGCCGGAGTCGATAATTTCTTTCAATTTGCGTGAATATTGGGTATAGCGCAACACGTGGCAAACGGCCATAATAATGCCATTTTCTTTAGCGGCGTTGTAGATGGTTTGGCAACCTTCAGCGTTAGGCGCCATTGGTTTTTCGAGCAAAATGTTGTATTTGAGTTTTGCAAAAGCGACTGCGGGTTCTACGTGAAGTGCATCGGGCGTTGCGATAATTACGCCATCACAGAATTTGGGGGCTTTAACGGCTTCTGTCCAACATGTGAAGATGTTTTCTTCGGGGATGTTGTGAAGTTTTGCCATGTGATTACGATGCCATTCGCGAGGCTCTGCTACGCCCACAATCTGGACTTTATCAGGGCAGATTTCTGCGAATTTAGAGTAAGCTTGACCGCGGTTGCCCGCGCCGATAACCATGAGTCGTACTGGTGCCATTTGAGAAAATCTCCATAGGGTTTTGAGAGTGATAAACGTTTTAAAAATTAATTATGATAATATACGCCAATTTTCAAAAAAATCCAGTCTTTTTTTATTTTTCAATATTTTATTTTGATATATTTTTTCTATTCTTTCTTTTTTCTTAAATTTTCGCTTGATTTTTTGCCTTTAACGTGTTATAATATGCAAGCAAACAATTTTAGATTCTTTTCAATGGAGGTGTTCATCATGCGTAAACATGCGTTTCTTGCGTTTGGCTTATTTCTCTTTGTGTGTTTGGGGTTTACCGACACACTTTCGGCTCAATCAGAGACAAAAAAGGGTGAAAAGTCGCAGAAAAACGCGGAGGTTACCCCCGAGGTTGATCATTTTGCGCATTTGCGTTCGGTGCGTCCTTTAGGCAAACGTCGTAAAGTGCCACCCATGCCGTGGAAAGTGGATAAGAAAGCCTTAACTTCCGAGCAAGTCGAAGTGATGGAAGCGATGCAACATGCTTGGCAAGAATATTATTGGGATAATATGAAACCGTTGCTGGACAGACGTGCTTCTTTTATTGCAACGAATGGACCTCGGGATGCTACTTATAACCTATATCCAATGTTATTGGTGGATCAAGGGGGGCGCCCCAATGGCAAATGGAAAGATGGCAAAGGCGGATATGATGTGTTGCCGTGGAATGTGAATTTGGCGTTTACGCCAGAGAATGCGCCATCCTTGGAAAGGAATGCGAATCCGAAAAAATATGCGGGAACGAACATGATGTTGGATTTGGCTTTTTTTGGAAAACCGCGTTGGGCGATCTTGGCAGACTTATATAAAAAGAAGTTGATTAAAATTGAAAATGACAAATATGTGGTTCCTAAACCCGAAAAAGTGTGGATCTATTTGTGGGAAGCGGGCATGCACGACGCCAAAGGTTATTTGGATAAAAAATATGCGGGGGATTATTTACTTGCCCTTGATTACGTCTTAACCGATCAGTATAAAGAAAACACATCATTAGCCGCACATAATCTTTTTGTTTACAGTACGCGGATTTGCAATTCTTTTTCGTTTATGCCAGAGATTGTTGAATACGCCAAACAATTTGACCAACGCGCATGGACATGTATCTATAATGCACAAATCAAGTTAATGCAGGAAAAAGGAGTTGAAACGAAATCTTGGCCAAGAGAAAGGTTTATCAAGAGTCGTGGGAGTGGTTATGGGTATGATTATTTTTATTTTTTGGGTCTTCAAACATCCTTTAAATTTGCGTCCAAGAGCTATGCTGGACTTCAACGTTCTTACAAAATAACGGGAGAAATTGAAATGGATGCCGCGAGTAAGACCTGTGGGGCGGCTCAAATCCGCGAGGCGGAGGAACAGTTGGAAGAAACACTTAAAAAAAATGGACCTAAATATATGAAACATTATCAAGAGATGTATTGGGATACGTATATTCCGTATGAACCCAAAACGTATATCATGAAATTAGAACTCAATAAACAGTTGGTGCGCGTTCAAAAGAAAGGGAGTTGGGTTCCCGTGA
>CAZIVM010000064.1:0-7341 GCA_964542845.1 uncultured Victivallales bacterium | reverse complement strand
GAACTCAATAAACAGTTGGTGCGCGTTCAAAAGAAAGGGAGTTGGGTTCCCGTGAATGAAATTCCCGAATACGCCAAACGCAAACCCTTAAGCGAGTCACTACAAAAGAAATTGTGGAATACCTATCATGCACCGGGAGGCAATGGGAATTATTAGGATTAGAAATAAGGGAAATGAATAAACAAATATTGAGAGTTATTCATCTTTTTTAATTAAAAGGTAAATTTGTGCTTGAAAAATAAAAAAAGAGATGTATATTAAGTTTGAAAACATCAATACTAATATAAAATAAAGGCGAAAAATGAATTCAAATAGTGTCTATAAACGCGTCATGCTCAAAATCACAGGCGAAGCATTAAAAGGTTCCAACGAGATGGGATATGATGCGGAGTCGATTCTCTCACTTGCCAAAGGGTTAGCAGATGTTCGCGAAAAAACGGGCGTACAACTTGCGCTTGTCATTGGGGGCGGGAACTTGTGGCGTGGAGGGATTCAATCCTCCAAAGGGAATATGGAACGCGTCACTGCCGACTACATGGGAATGCTTGCAACGGTGATGAACGCCTTAGCGCTTCGCGATGCGTTTCGTCAATTAGGCGTCCCTGCCATTGTCCAAACCTCTGTAACGATGAATCCTATCGCAGACCCTTTTGATCATCATAAAGCGATGGACGCCTTAAATAATGGAACCGTGGTCATTTTCGGGGGTGGCACAGGGTCTCCTTTCTTTACGACCGACACCACGGCTACCTTGCGTGCACTTGAAACAGAATGTGAAGCGGTGTTGAAAGCAACCAAAGTCAATGGCATTTATACTGCCGACCCGAAAAAAGATCCGAACGCCACCCGTTTTACAGAGATTACCTTTGAAGAGGTGTTGTCTCGCCAACTTGCGGTGATGGATTTGACTGCATTTTCGATGTGTCGTGAGCGACGTCTCCCGATTATTGTTTTTGATTTTTCAGATTCCGTGAATCTTGAAAAAGTGCTCTGTGGCGATTTGACCGTTGCCACGGTTGTCAAATAACCATCTTATAGAAAAAGACTTTAAAATCGATACTATATCAACCCAAAACATAACTAACCCCACCTTTAATGAAAGGAAAATCACAATGCATAAAGCTCAATCTCTTGCCGAACTCCGTCCTTTAATGCAAGAACACATGCAAAAGGTATTAGATCACTTGAAACACGAATTTGCATCATTACGTACTGGTAAAGCTTCCATTTCGATGGTGGATGGGATTCAAGTGGAGTGTTACGGATCAATGATGCGTTTAAAAGATGTCGCATCCGTATCGACCCCAGATTCTCGCACCGTGGCAATTCAGCCTTGGGATAAAGGGATGTTGTCACCGATCGAAAAAGCAATTATTGCATCAAACATTGGTATCATGCCGATGAACGATGGTAAAATGATTCGTTTACCTGTACCCGATCTCTCTGAAGAGCGTCGTAAAAAATTGGCAAAAGATGCCAAAGATATGTCTGAACATGCACGCGTGGGTGTACGCAATGTCCGTCGTGATGCGAACGACACTGTGAAACGTCTTCAAAAAGATTCCATTATTACAGAAGATGAACAAAAAAGCGAATTGGATGCCATCCAAAAAGCAACAGATAAAATGATTGCATCAATCGATGCAGAGTTGGCTGGAAAAGAAAAAGATCTTCTTACCATCTAAGAAAATACGATTTTTTATACAGTTAAAAGAGCCGAGAATATGCTTGAGGGCGTTCTCGGCTTTTCTGTTTTAAACAAAAAGGGAATAAAAAGCGATAAAAAAAAGATTTTGAGCTTGAAAAGTGAACAAATATAGGTTAAATTACTGTGTGTTGAATCCCTGTGTAAAAAAACTCGAAAATCTTTGTCTCTCTAAAAAATAGAGATGATAGAATGGATATGTACTTATGTTAAAAAAATCTTCCAATATTGCCTTTGGGGTCATTGCCCTGATCATTGCTGTTCCAGTTGTCACACGCTTTGTGCAAAAACATTATCTCGAACCTCATCAATACGATACCTATACCTTGCGTTCTGGCGATTTATCGATCAAAGTGAAACCCAATATCCCTCTTATTGTAGAGAGTAAATACGATCAAATGCTCTGGAATTCACCCGTGACGGATACGCCTTTTTATATTAATGGCGTGCCTGCTATTCCTTCTTATGTGGGGTTTCAAACGGTCTCGGCGCAATACGCTTTCTGGAAAATGGATTTTGCCGACTCCAATTTATCGATGCGTATTGGTTTGCGTTTAGATGATCACTCGTGCTTATGGGAAGTTGAGGAAATTAACGACCCACAACAACAATTATTCTCGCTCGAACTTAAACATACCCCCATTTCTTTAACTCTTAACCCAGGGATGTCGCTTGATGTGGCGGCAATGCAACTGAAAAATGTCGGACAAAATTGCGACTCCTTTTTTACACTCACCGCTCAAAATATCATTGATACAGAGTTGCCCTATACTTACTTGTTTTTGAACAGCGAAAATTGCGCGGTTACCCTAGATAATAATTGTATGGACGACCACGCACGCGTCTATCTCTCAAACGCTGGAATTCGCCCTGGGATGTGGCAATGGCGTAAACCAGAGCTTCCCCAAGAAACAACAGAAAAACCTTATTTTCGTTTAATTTTTGCTAAGGATATTAATCATGATGGAAAGGTGAATTGGCAAGATGCGGCGAATCGTTATCGTGATTACGCTTATCAACCTTTTGGTGGCAAAGATATTAAATATATGGTAGCCCCTCAAATTGCGATGAACTTTGCAAGTCAAGCGCAAACCCCATTTTGGCGCACGCTGGATGCTGTTAAACAAGTTTATTTATTTACAGATGGACTGGGCCAATCGATTCAATTCAAAGGATTTCAAACGGAAGGTCATGATAGTTCACATCCAGAATACAGCGAAGTGGGTCAACGTCAAGGCGGAAAGCAAGCCTTAAACGCGGTCTTAGCCCGCTTTCGCGACTACGCTACCACAGGCGGAATCCATATCAATGCCACTGAAAGTTATCCCGAATCTCGTGCTTATGATGCATCAATTGTAAAATCAAAGGATTGGGCGTGGGTGTGGTTGGATGTTTCTGAGAAACTTGATCTGACACGCGATATTACAACGGGTTCGCTCTATCGCAGACTCGATGAGATGAATAGCGCCTTTCCGAATTTAGGCTGGGTCTATTTAGATGTCTATTTTGGACAAAAGTGGGAAGCGTGGAAGATGGGTAAAAAGTTTGAAACGATGCAAATCCCCCTTTATACCGAATATGCACAAGTGCTTGAACGTTTTATCGTATGGGCGCATTGGTCACTTGAGTATGTGAATAAAGGACAAAATAGTCAAATCACCCGCTTGATCTGGAATGATCAAAAAGACGTGTGGAGTCCTCATCCTCTCTTGGGCGGTGCGCAACTTGCAGGATTCATGGGATGGGGTAACAAAGGAAATACATTAACCACTTATGTTCAAAATGTGTTTGAAGCGAATCTTCCCACTAAGTTTTTGCAACAATCCCCCATCATCGCTTGGCAAGACTCAAAAATTATTTTTGCGAATGGGACTCGCGCGGAGTCGGATAAGTACGGAATCACGCGCATTTATAAAGATCAACTTTTGGTTGGCACATTCCATTGGAATCGAGGGTATATGCATCAACGTTGTGCCGATGAAATGACCTATTTGATTCCATGGCAAGACTCCTTAAAATTAAAGATGGGCAAAGATGATACTTTAATTGAATCTCATTACAATCAAGAAAAATTTTATCATTATAGCACCAAAGGCGGTGTTTCACTTTGGGAAATTTCGCCCGAATATGCGGGTAAAGCCCTCTATCTTTACGAACTTTCCGCGCAAGGTCGCACCCAGATGAAAATGGTACAAGTTGACACAATGTGTCATATTCAAATCTCTGCAAAACCTAAAACCCCTTATGTCCTCACATTAACCCCACAAGAATCGCCAGCTATGTGCTGGGGCGAAGGGACGCATCTTGAAGATCCGAATTTCTGTGGGGATGTTAAAACATGGAATCCTTTTGGTAAATCAATCGTCTATCACGAAGGTAAACTCGTCTTTAATGAAACGGGAAGTGTTTTTGCCCCTGTGATGAACCTTGAACCCGGAAAACGTTATAGCGCAAATGTGCTTACAACCAATCATGGGACGCGACCCACAATTTTACGCGTTGCCTCTGCTCAAAAAACTTTGGGCGAAAATAAACTTACCTCTTCTCAAAAAGTGGATGGGTATCCCACCTTGCGACAACGTGTGGAATTTGTTGCACCTCTTGATAGTGAACCCGTGCGTATCTCTTTGCGCGTTGAAGAGGGAACAGATTCCGTGAGTTTCCAACAAGTCCGAATTGTAGAGATTGGAAAAATGACCTTGAATGAAAATGGTTTCTTTGAAGATTTTGATGATGTCGATTTTGGTTGGGGGCCTTTTATGTATGTGAACAAAAAAGGTTCAATGCACATTCATTTGTCAGAAGCTCATCCGCCTTATACGCGCGATGTTATCAGTGGAAAATATTCATTGAAAAGTTTGGAATCAAATGTGGGCGAAATTTACCGCACAGCACCAGGGATTTTTGCGATTCAACAGGAAGGACTCTATGAGATCAAATTTGATTATATCACTGAAAAAGAGAACGACTATGCTCTTGAAATTTTCGATGGGATGAAACGTTTAGATCCTAAAATGCTTTCTCAGACCCAAGGGGTAGGGTCGTTCTCTATGCGGGTCAAACTTCATCCTAATGCGTACATTAGTTTTGTGAAAAAACAAAAAGGGCGCACGGTGTTTGTTATCGACAACATTTCAGTTCAACGTGTGAGTCCTTAACTCTTTTGACGAATATGAAATTAAACGGTCATATCTATTGGTTGATTCCCCTTGCCATACTTTTCTTGGGTATTGTAGGGGGCGTTTCCTATCACATATCGACAAGTGTATTGAATCGATCTGTGGGGGATGTTCGTTCCTTTGAACTTAATTATATTTGGGATATCGCGCTAGGAATTTTGATCTTAATGATGTTGGTTTTGTTAGTATCGAAAATACGTGCGATACGTCAACGCATTCAAAAAGAAGCGCATGATAAAATAAGTGAATAACATCTTAAGTCGTATAGAAGATATTAAATATAAGATTCTTGAAGATGAAGCAAATGGAGTGCATTACGCCAAAGAATTTTTTCAAATTCATCTTGGGTTAAAGGTAATTGCATAAATTTTTGAAGGTGTTTATTGATGTCGACCCACGGAGAATCGGTGCCAAATAAAACTTGATTGACACCCACTTTTCGAATAAGTTCAGCTAAGGGCTCGCCTTCAATGTAGGGTAGCACATACGCTAAATCGAAATAAACATTGGGAAACATTGAAAAATCGAGTCGTTTAGCAGGATCAAGTAGTTCAATTCCTCCCATGTGCGCTAATACCATTTTGAGCTTAGGATATTGTTGTGCAATCGAGACAAAATCTGGGAGTTGAGCGCGAGGTTCACCTAAAAAAATTAAATCTTTTCCCATGTGAAAAAGAATAAACAAATCAAGTGATTCACACGCTTGATAAATAGGAGTCATCCGAGGATCGTTTGGGGTGAATTCTTGAAATTCAGAGTGGAGTTTAATTCCAGGTAAGCCTAATGACTTAATCCATGTGAGTCGCTCCAATGGATGAGGTGTATCGGGATGGATTGAGCCTAAGCTATAAATTGAAGGATGACTTTGATGCAAATTCGCTGACCATTGATTAACACCACGTTCTGAGTCGGGACTTAAGGCTAGGGGTAGATTTAAAGCGCACGTTACGCCCGCTTTTTTCATCTCTTCTAATAAAGCAGATACGGTTCCATCCGATGAATTTTTCATGACACCTGCGCGCGTCACATTTTCGATTGCGCGCGGTGCAATGGTATCGGGATAGATATGCGTGTGGAAGTCAAAAACGTTCATTGAAGATTAATCGTAATTCTTCCATGTAACAGAGCGGACAGAACGCCATAATGCCCCGTTGACGTCAATCGTTTTGCGTAAACTCGTTGCCATCGCAATGGGCACGTGCGTATAGTTGTTATTCCAACGTCCTACAACAATGTCTGTGCGACCCGAAAGTGCAGCATGAACCGCGTTTTGTGCTAACATTAAGCATAAAACAGAGTCAGTTCCTTGCGCGGGTTTTGCACGGATAAGATAAGAAGGATTGAAATATTTGATATTGATTTCAACACCATCTTCTTGTGCCAAACGATTGAGTTCTTTACGGAGAAATTCTCCGATATCTTTGTGAAGAATATTGCCGGATTTATCTTTTTCACGATCCCCTGCGAGAAGATGTTGTCCTGCTCCTTCTGCAACAATAATACAGGCGTGATGACGTTTTTTCATACGACGTTTAAGGTGTTCCCAAAGAGAAGATAGCGAACCCGAAAGTTCAAAAGGTTCTTCTGGGATTAAACAATAGTTGATATGCGAGTTTGCCAAAGAGGCATAGGCTGCGATAAATCCTGAGTCGCGCCCCATCACATTGATGAGTCCCACGCCATTATATGCGCCTTCAGCTTCTGCGTGAGCTGCTGTAATCACCTCATTGGTCGCATAAACAGCGGTTTCAAAACCGAAGGTTTGGTCAATAAAAGAAATATCGTTATCGATAGTTTTAGGAATTGCAACTACGGAAATGGAGAGTCCGCGTCGTTTCACTTCCATTGCAATATCATGCGCACAACGTAAAGTTCCATCGCCACCAATACAAAAAAGCATGTTAATGTTCATGCGAATGAGGGTTTCGACCATTGTTTTTTCATCTTGACGACCCCGTGAGGAGCCTAAAATAGTGCCGCCTTTTTCATGAATGTCATCAACGATATTATCATCTAAAATCATGGGTTCGTGTCCGTAGGAAGGAATTAAACCTTCATAACCATAACGAATACCATAAACAACAGGGACTTTATAGCGAGAAAGTGTATTAACAATCCCTTTAACAACACTATTCAATCCTGGGCAGAGTCCACCCGCTGTTAAGATAGCGGCTTTACACCATGAGGGGTCGTGAAAAATTTTAGCGCGAGGTCCCGCTTTTTCCATAGAGAGGATTTTACCACGTTTTTTGAGATAGTATTCAACATCTTGAGGTTCTTGACAGTACATAACGGCTGCATCTTCATCCTCAAATTTAACGTTGTTTAACGGGGAAGGGATCGTTGAATCGCCTAAATGCGAGACGGCAAAATCGAATTTTTCAATAGTCATAAAGACCTCCATTGTTGGATATTTGATAAGATATTATTTAATTAATCAATATAATATAGCACCAT
>CAZIVM010000063.1:0-13483 GCA_964542845.1 uncultured Victivallales bacterium | reverse complement strand
TAGGTAATAACAATATTTTAAGTTCATCTTCAATTGTAATCAAATGGACTAATATTTCTTCATCTGTAGATTTGAATTTTGCCAATGTTTCCATAAATTCCATAAGATTTCGTATTTGATAAAAGATACGTATATATGGATCCGTAATAACAACAGATTTTGCATCAGCTAAATATGATCCAAATAATAAATCAAATGATACTCCTTTTTGATTTTCTTGGAATATCACATGTTTCTCTTCCAGTTCTGATTTTAATATAGGCAATGAATTCTTTCGAGAAAAAACTAATTGATCCAAAGATTTATTCTTGTCTTCTATGGATTCACTTGAAATCGTTTGATGATAAAAATTCGAGAATTCTTCTTCTTCTAATGTTGCAACATTTTTTTTAGCTCCAATTGAATTTATATAGCTAAAAGACACATTAGCGTAGGTTGTATCAATACGCATCAATTGATCTTTTACTCGTTTGCGACCTTCCATTGCAAACTTTAGTAATTCGTCTATTTCTTCTTGACTTGCATCATTATGTGGGAAGATTATTTTCATTAATCCTGAAAATGTCTTATTTATTGCATCGCGATCTCTCGTTGATAGATCAGAGGATAGCGTAAAATGCTTTTTATATGAATCAGAATAGTCATGATTACGCATATAGCGCAATATTTCGGCAAGGTAATCTACAACAAAGCCATATCCTTGTGAAAACATTTCTCCACGAATGATATCAATTTCCCAACCTGGTATATAAAAATGAATACGGTCAAGAAATGCAGAATCGTAAAATTTCTTTGGCAGATCATAAAATAAATCAGAGTGCTTTAGCATATATGGAACTGTATGTTGTGTATTGCCTACAAAGACCATGGATGCCTCTGCCCCAAGCGTTTCTACTCCACGTGAAAACGATTTATTCGCCATGTAATTTTTCATTATGTCGACAAGTGCTTTATCTACACTCTTATCTTTTCCTGCAAATTCATCGAAAGCGACACAATCCCAGTACCCAACAAGACCGATTCTACCTGAAGCATTATTAACAAAAAGTTTCGGTACTGTAACTTCTCCCCCCGAAAGTAACATCCCATGAGGGGAGAATTCAGAATAGATATGAGATTTGCCAGTTCCTTTGGGACCAAGCTCAATTAAATTGTAATTTCGTTCACAAAAAGGAACCAAGCGAGTTAATTGGGTTAACTTGCTGCGCTTCCCAAACATATCTGGGTTAAATCCAATGCTCTGCACAAGCAAATCGATCCATTGCTCTGTCGTGAATTTTTTACGAACTTCAATATAATTTTCAAAATCAAAATAAGACAATTGTATTGGCTTAAGCATTGATAGTATCCAGGGACAGGCACTTTTGTCTTCAGAAAATTCATATTCAATATCAGCAATACACCAAACGCCTCCAACTAAAAGTTTTGGATGAGTTTTGATTGTTCCAGAATCAATTAATACTTTTTTTATTCCCAAATTGGAAAATTCAGCTTCATAAACGTCTGCTTTATCATTTAGGGAAACACTAATTTTGTCAATGACTTTGTAGCGACCTTTTTCTTTGATATTGGAGCGAACGAGTCCAGCTTCATTACGATGGACATAATGCTTTGCAAGGATTTCTTTTACAGTATCAATTCCAGAGAGTATACTTGCTTCATCGCATGTGGCGCAATATTGACCAAGTAAATACTCCAAAACATAGGATGGAACTATGGCATTGCCTTTTACTGTTTTAACCAAATCCTTGCGAACCACTAGTCCCGGAAAAGATTCATTGATTATTTTATCTAGTTCTGTCATAGTTTTCTATCCTTAAAGAGTTAAAAATCAAAATCGCTGGTAAATGATCTGCGTATCAAGTATCGTACCGATTTATATTCCTTGTAATGAGTTGTGCCATTTTGCTTTTCTTCAAGACGCAAAATAACTTCTTGTCCGTTAACACTATCGGCTTTACGGGAAAGAACAAATCTAATCTGCATTTCACGAGATCTTGGATTATCTGAATTTAAATCAAAGATCATCTCGTGACAATCTGAAATCAACTCTCCAGCTTCGGTGTAAATCCCTAACCTTAATGTCCGAGGTTGAACTTTATCACTTACTGGGCATAATTGATATAATGTCACAGATAATTGACCTGATGTAATTACAGAACTTACACCTCGTAAGATATCTACCTCGACTGATGTAATATCGCTTTGACGTTTTTTATTTATCTTCAAGACGGGGATGGTGATTTCTTGTAATGATGCACCGCCATGTACAAAACGACTTCCAGAGCCTTTTAAGCGCAATCGGTTTATGGATTTGGGAATCTGAACTTCAACATCTCCACCAAGCCCTAATTGCATTGAGGTAAATTTGTTTAAGTAGGGCGACTCTTCTAGTCCATGACCTATAATAAAGCGTCTATCCTTAAATAAAATAGATTTTCCTTTAGGTTCACTGCCAGAGAAATCACTCTCATCGATAGCCCGATTTTGGTAGATGAAACCATGGTCTGAGGTAATAATAACATTGTTAGCGTTTGCACTGGTGAGCTTTTTTAATAAAAGAACTAATTCTGAGATAGTTTCTTCAACGGCTTCAAATACGCGCTCTTCGGAATCGCGTTTATCTCCAGTATTATCGATACGATTGTGATAAACATAAATAACATCATGATTACGCATTAGTGTGCGGCAATCGTCCCCACGCATCGCCTTAAGTTCATCAGCGCGACATGCTGTAGCACGGTGATTGGTTGCTTGATCGAGGATTTTTCTGCGGTTCTCTGTTCCTTGAGAATTTTGTCCGTCGACAATAACAGTGGCCGTTTCATTATTAGCAAACTCTAATTTGTCATGGGGGAGTAATGCTGCCATTCCGAGCTGGGTATAGCTTGGTAGCATGGAAATCATGGGGGTCAATTCTACACTATAACGATCTTCTTGTTGAATGACGCTTAGTAATTCATCGCCAATTTCATAACGTAGAGCATCTGAAATAATAACGCAGACTTTATTGTTTTTTTCTAAAAATGGATTTACCCACGTAGAAAAGAATTCATTTTGCCGTTTACATTTAGTCTCAGTCCATAAAGACATATTGTTTACGCAAGATTGAAAGCGATCGCCAAGTTTTAGAAGGTAAGTATTGGAATAGAGGTTTTCGATTTGTTCGATTAGAGCTGCCATGAGAGAAATTTGGCTGGACATTTGAACGTGATAGATAAACTTACGATAATATTGATCTATTTTAAACCAAATACGCGTATAATTTTGAATGCCATCAATGAGGGTATTCATATTAAGCTTTGTTGAGTTGACTGTGTGCACGAATTGAGCAGCATAATCAATCGCTTCGTATAAATGGCTAAATTCTCCAATCCAATGACTTTGACGGCGTTTGCGTACCCATAACGCGACATCATCACACGTGATAGAACATTGTGTGATTGCGCGTACTAGCTCGCTAATAATCTTTTGATCAATCAGGCGGAAATAATCTATATCCATAAGTGTTCTAAAGTCGCGCGTTTCTAAGTCTTGTTTGATACTTAGAATTTCAGCACATTCGTGCGCGATAATCTCAAAGCAAGATTCAAATTGGCGACTATCTTTCCAACGTTTTAGGAAAACTAGCGCGTCAGAGTTTAATTGGGCTACACCATTGGTACCGATGGCGTAGCAGGATTTAAATAGCGTAATGGCAAAATCTTTTATGCTTGGTTCTGTGGAGTGATAACCATAACAACGTTTTAATTGTTCCCATAGGAAGTCGAGAAGATTGCACTGCTCTAGTAAGTTGAATTTGGCATCTTTCTTATCGGCTAACTCTTGCAAGAGATTCTCTAGAACTGAATCGACACGCGCTTCGCTACCGGAACAGACGGCAACCATTTTTAGGCGTATTTTTTGACTGGTGTCATCTGATTTTAGAAGTTTTTTGAGTTCTACACGACGTTTTTCAACATTGAAAAAATCGGCATGACTCTGCACCAGATCAAGGAATTCTAAACTTAACCCCAAATCTGCAAGCCAAATAGCGGACTGTTCCGTGCGAAATTCCCCTTGCGCAAATTTGACATCAGCCAGCCAGTTTTCGGCGACAGGCGGTTGTTTACCTTCGTGATAAAGCAAAAATTTCTGATTAGGACGTTCACGTAGAATGCGATATTTGATATTGTATTCGTTATTATTGATCTCTAATTTTTCTATTTCTGGTAAAACTAATTCATCAAAATCCTTGCGGAATTCTTTCTTTTCGTCGTACCAAAAAACGATACGATGCTTTTCAAATAAATTAATTAACGCTGTGGTAATGCGATTTTCCATAGAAGCAAAGATCCTTTAGTTATCTGAGGCGACTAAGCCAGGGATTTTTTTCAGTGCCGAGCCGAATTTTGGGTAATTGACTTTTACTCCATCATCAAGATCGATTTCGAGTTGTTTTGTAGCCAATGGATAAAGCACGATGCGTTCATAATTATCCAATTCACCAAGCATTTGGGTGAGCTTTTCAATCTCTTTGAGTGCTTTGGTTTTTTCGGGTGACGACAAATCTGGATTGTTACTATCTGCTTCACAATGTTCTTTACGTGCGACCAACTTGGTGCGGAATTCACGCAAATAATCATTGAGAACGATACTCACCGTATCGGGCTTATAGCGGTGCATATAAATCAACGCATTAAATGAACCTTTAGGCGATGAAAACATCCAATAAATCGGACGCTTTTTATAGCGTTGTATGTGATCCTTGTAGAAATCTTTAACAAAGTATTTACGAATATCTTTACCAAGAGCCTTTTCGATAAACGCCATATTTTCTTGAAAATGATCTGTGCCAAAGGTAAACTTCAAAAAGTCTCTAAATTGAGCAACAACATCATCCACAAACCATTCATCGTCAAGAATAGGAATCACGCCGTCAATATCGCAACTGTAATGTGTTTCTGTTTCCGATAACTTTTCATGATATTGCGTCATGCCGTCGCCTTGATTGGCAAGAATTAATCCTTGCTTTTCAGGCGAATAACGCCCCATCATACACCCGACAGCATAAGAAATAAATTCCTTGACAGTATCTTCTAATAACCGTTGTTCCAACGCTGCGGTAAATGGAAACTCATTAGCCAAATAACCATCTTCTTTTTGTTTGGAGGTGGTACTAATCTTTGCAGAAGTATTATTGATATAAAAACTATTTTCTACCCGATCAAATTCTTCTACTTTTTTCCCGTACCGATACCACGGATTGCAAGTCAACGTAATCTCATTCCAAGGCACCTCGGGCGAAAGTTCATCCTGTAAGCCATAAGCCTCAATAAAAATGCGGTTGTTCTCTATTTCAAGTTCACGCATTTTCTGTGTCTGTTGCGCAGTTTTGTTACGGTAGTCCATATAAACATGAGAGAAGCCAACACTACGATTATGGCGCTCTTTCGCCAAGGCAACCAACGGATTCTCTTGAAAATCCCATGACGTCTCATACGCATCCCAGTCGGACTTGGATAATATCAATAGTGAAGGAGAATCCTTTGCCATTTGAATACGATTTAGCTCTTTCAAAATGGGAAGCGCTGCTATTTGCCCTGCTTCAAAGTTTAGAGTTGGCGAAAGCGCATTTAATATTTTACGTACTAACATTGTATTCATATAAGCAAGGATAAAATCTAAGTCTTTGATATTTTCACAAAAGATAGAACATCCTGCAACATCAAATATTGTTCCACTTGGATAATATCTCATCGCAAGATTTGAACTTGATACTTTTGACCAACTTACTGATGGTTTAAAATATTCTGACATACTTTTAATCGTTCTGGTAGGGCTTCCGTATAATTTAGAGGCGTACTCTATCACTTCTAGTCCATCATAATCCCAGTTAAGTACATAATCAAAATTACCATACCATTTACGATAATCTCCACCTTTATTGTATGGGAACCATTTTTTCTTAGAAGAAGTCGCTTCTTCACGATTGGATGCATTTGGATGAAACTTAAATATAGAAACTTCAAACCAGCGCCGTAGAAAACGATCATTGTCGCTTGTTGCCATCCCTTGTCGCGTATCCCCTATTTCTTTTAATACATAACTAACATTAAAAATATTGCGCAATGCTGGATTTGCCCAATATGCGATGGGACTACCGGGAATTTTCTTAAAGTCTTCCGCCGACACCCGAAAAAAGTTTTTAGTTTTATTTATAGTCATTTTTGTTTATCTCCGATTGTCTGTTGAGCCGGTTGCAAATGGAGTATTGCCTTCTTTATTTCTTGATTCTCGTAACTGTTTGTTTCTTGACTTATTTTGATGGCAGCGGTTGTTGACTCAGAATCCCGATGTGCAAGCCAACAAGAGAATCCTGATACAATCAAGGTTAAAATAATCGATGCAATCGCCAGTCCCAATGCGCAATTTGTTTTTATATCAGAACGTTTCCATTGTTTCGATGTTTCAACATAATTGTTTTTAATGATTTCAAGTTGAGCTTGCGCCGCCTCCAGTGTGGTCTTTGAAATCGACTTTAACTCGACAATAGCATCCGTATTCATTTTCCCAGCGACAAGCATTTGTTCACTTATCTTGGCATTTGATTCCATTACTGCGGTTAATTTGATTATTGCAACCTTGTTTTCTTCAGCTATCGTCTGATTTGCATTAAAAATGTCTGATAGCGAGGTTATAATACTATTCACGGCATTAGGTAGTTCTGCAAACAGTGTCAGTGAGAGCTTTGTTGCAGATTCTGGAAGTTTTTCAAATAAGACGTTATCACCTGCTGTAATCGTTTCCAAATCATTAATATCAGATACGATAGCTTTCCTTATTGCAGGGCGTACTGCATCATAAGTTGTTCCGGTAATTTGGTGTTTGATTTTTGATAGTTCGCTAATTACCGGAGATAGCTCTCGCGGTGATAATGCAATTTTAGCCGCCTCGCATGCCGCAATTCCGCCGCCTAAGGATTTGAGTAGTTCCTGTTGTTTTTTGATTGTGCTCCATCCCGTACCTAGCTGAGATAGGGCTTTAAAGTCCGGAAGTTCAATTGGTGGGATATGAATCTGGTTCCATTGTTTCGATAACTCACGAAATGGTTTCATCTCTTCTTGAAGTTGTCTGGCAAATACAGCTGATTGCTCAGAGAATTTTCTCGCGGCTTCCATTGCAGGAGAACCAGTAATCTTTTCTGTCAATTCTCGCAACTTCACGGCTTGTGTCTGCATTTCGCGCATTTCAGGCGAATTCATAAGATCTTGCCAACGTTGTTTATTCGTTGAATAATCGGCAAAAGAGGTTTGTTTTTTTTCTTCAGTTTTAGGAAATTCCTCTCCTCTGCTATTCGTGGCTTCAAGCAAACCATCTTCCTCATTGCGAATATGGCTTATTGGCTCTTCTTCTGAGATATTTTTATTCTCTTCACTCATTGGATTGCCTCCTTGAACATGGTTGCTTTTTCGGCTTCGCTGTTGCCGTCAACGAGACGGATAAATGCGCCTTTGTAGTCGGGGATATTCATTGATTTTGTCTCCTTGCCGCACGATTACGCTCATTATCTGGAGGAAACGATTTGGGTTTTCCGTCTACAATATCTTCATATTCGACAAAACAAAATGCCCCTTTATGATGTTCCGTGTAATGCTTTTGCCAAACTGTTGCCGAAGTTCCAAAAGCAATTCCCATTACCATGTTTGCCATATGAGCCAAACATTCCATTAAATATGTATTAAGTAATTTGCTACGAAGCTTTTCGTAGGACGATAAGAACATCCAACTCTGCATAGTAACCATTGCGGAATAGCCTTTATTCAAAATCATTCCAAATCCACGCTCAATAAACATTGCAAACAAATCTGATTTACTATCTGAGTAGTTTGTTCCCGCAAACTTTTTTAAGTCCGCATTCATCCCCTTACCGCCCATGTAAGGCGGATTAGTTACGACCACATGATAACGTTGCGAAAGATACTGTGCTTGTTTGATCACCGTTAAAACACGAAGATGCACATCTCGGAGAAAGAGTTCATGGGCAACCTCTTTTTTTTCTAAGATATCCAAGACGTAAGATGCGTTAATCAAGCTGGGGACAATTAACGAACCGAAACAAGTTGCATTTTCAAACTGAGAAAGAGTCGATTGTAATTCAGTGGTAAATAAATCACGATCAATGAAGTTCATGTATTCCTTGACTTCTTCATCCTTAAAAATTATATTTTGCAAAATACAGATATTCGGCTCAATTTTTTTACTAAAAAGGCGACGCTGTTTGGCGCGAGCCTTCATCATCAAGGCAAATGCAGCCAAGCTCCCCGCTCGTTTATCAATCTCAATACCATAAAGGTTATGTTTAAGAATTTTACTCGGAATATCTGCGACTTCAACGCCAGTCTCTTCATATATTGCGTAGAGTAAATCAAACGCATAGACTAGCATATGTCCTGACCCACAGCATGGATCGCAAACTTTTAATTCCTCAGGCGTTGATACTTTTAAATATTCAGATTCATTGTCCTCTGGAGGAATGTAATACGGCATATGATCCGTTAATTTTGAATTAGGATTATTAAGCATCCACAACCGACCCAGTGAGTTTTCCACTAAGTAACGCACAATCCAATCTGGCGTAAACAACTGTGTCGCAGCAGGAATATCTTCTGTTTTGACCGTTTTTCCCATGACTTCATCTTTTTTCTCAGAAATGTAAAACTGATACAACCAACCAATTACCTCCACATCTTTACAAACATCGGGAGTCATCGCTTCACGAACATATGCCAAAATGGAATTCCCCGAAAGCAAATCATCCATCAATAATAATTCCGTGTAGTCTTCAATTTGTTGAAATAAAAAGGGCATCGCCGTATTCCAATAGTTACAGACCGCAACAATAAGTAAGCGATAGGCTTCCCCTTGCGCATCACGACTGGGCGTTTTGCCCGATAGTAAATCCTCTACCTTTTGACGCACAGCACGGCTGATCATATTTTCATCAATATGCCCCATTTTGGCTTCGGCCAAAATTTCTGGCTGAAATTGTCCGGGCAACGCTGAAAGAACATTAATTGGGGTATATCGGTTAACATCCATAAAACGTAATGCACAAAAACGGTTAAACCAAATATAAGCTACACGATCAATTACGGCGTCTTTGCCGTCTTCTCGAATGGTTTTTTCAAGCTCTACTACCGCGTCAGGGTGTTCCCGTCGAGCAGGGCTATCACTCCCCAAAACAAATGTCAACTTCGAGGTAACCTGATCTATCAAATTCCGCCTAGCATACTGTGCAAATCGCTTGAGTTTCGCCGTTTCCATAATTATTACCTACATTCACTTTTACGCCAAACCGAATTTACTCCAAATTGGCGCTTATATTGATCTAAATTAAGAATTATACACGAGTCCACAGATGTACTCCTCCATGAATTGTGTGAAATTGGTATTGACGATTTAAGGGCATCTGTGCGGGTAATAAGTAGAGCAGTGTCCAATCTGGTCATACTAACCAATACAACATATTTAATGGGGAGATTATATCCTGCCTGAAAATATTTGAATAAAAAAGAGTCTCTGTATTTCCCTGCAAATTCTGGGATGATAGAACCTCCTTTAAAATTCTCAAAAAAGCTATCGGGATTTGACGCCCCTGGAACATCAGGATCTTTCACTTCTATGAAGAAAATTTCACTATCAGTTTCAACAATAAAATCAACTTTTTTCATAGAGCTCTGAGAACCATGAATTGCAATATCATCAAATTTTTCTGCATTTTTAGCAAATGAAAAGTCGAAGATTAAATCCTGTTCATCTAGTGTTATCATCTGGTTCCTCCTAACGCTCTTTGGATTTCACCATCATACAATTCTGCAAAAGTATCAGAAATTGAAGATTGCCTTTGAAGAATATAATCATCCTTAGAGGACACTTTCACATTACCACTATCATCGCGGTAAAGCGAATGGAAGCGAACGTGATCCTCTTTGCCCTTATCCATAAGCAAATCAAACCATTTTAATAAAACATAATCGTGTGTCGCCAAAATAATTTGTTGACCATTTCGCGAAAGTTTCAATAATATCTCAACTAGCAATTTCATCAACTTCGGATTAAGATTTGATTCCGGCTCATCCCAAAATAATGGTCCAGATACGCCTGGAAAAACCGTCCCGTTTTGAAGTAATCTTTGCAAAATACCCAGTTTTTTAAATCCTTCAGCCATCATATTACTAGTGAAAAAATCCTTGTTATTCGGTTTGAAATAAGTCAATCGTCCATTTTTATTTTTTCCATCCTCGTAATTGATATATTCACCAGTTTGAAATAACATATCGTTATCTTGCCATTGGAAACGGCCTCCCATTTTATTAACGATATCTTCCAATAGCCACTCTATTTTATCATGTAATCCAATGGGCGGGTCTTTAAGGATAGCCTTAGCTAAATCGTGATATGTTTCATCAAATAAAATTTTCAAAATATCAGTGGGATCTTCCCGTTGAAATCCATTTAGTAGAGATAATATCTCTTTGGTTGAAATGTATGTAGGAATCCAAGGATAATGTTCATATTTATTGTTTTTCTGAAGTGAAAATCGCTTTGAGTTAGAGTGACAACCTAGTTCTACTTCTTGCCCTGATGCAAAATATGCCAATATTGATAAATCCTCAGGAATGCCTCGCTTACGTAAGCGTCCTAACTTCCCATCTAACGGCATAAATGTTGAAGTAAACTTTTGGGTTAACGCATCTTCAATATCGCTTTTTTTAACATCACTTTTATCATCAAGAGATTTATCCCCTGCGCAAAGTGCATAAGCAGCTTTTAAAAGATGAGTTTTTCCAGTTCCATTTTCTCCAATAATGATATTGATTTTCGAAGAAAATTCAATTTCTAAATCGTTAAAAACTGTAAAATTCTTTAAATTAAGTTGTTTTATCATATCTGAATCCTTTTCCCTTTGTGAATTTCTTCTGTCAGTGCTTTACGCATTGCTTCCACATATTTTTCAACATCCTCTTCGTCCGCTAACCATGCTTTGTCAAAATCAACAACAACTAAACGACTTGGCACATACTCAATTTTTGCTTCGACCACAACACTCTTATCTTGTTTTTCTACCAATGGATCCGTCTCATCTAAGCTCTTGTTTGCCTCTGATGCCGCATGTGCAAATGTGGTCAATAACGCAAGCTGGCGTTGATAATCGCCCTCTTCAAAACGACGCAATGTATCGCGAATGAGTGCAATCAATTTTTGCGACTCAATGGTAACACAAAAATCATTAAAAGGACGCACCGCTTGCTCTTGTTGCTCTTCGGATAACATTTGAAATTCACTCATACTTGTTAAACGATTTTCTAAGCTGCGCACTTTTTCTTTGGCATTTTTAATTTCAGTGTTCAGTTCTGTAACAATTTTTTGATTAAGTGTTTCAAGTTGCTCTTTTAGTTTCTGCATGCGATTGCCCTTGAAACACTCCAAGTCCGTCAACGTTGCGACAATTTGCTTCGCTTCCCCTTGGGCGACATAATCAAAATTAGGTTCTTGTGTTTGAACAAATTTGCGTGCTTGATCAAAAATCTCCTTTTGCGAGCCGTTCATAAATTTTAAAATTGGATCAATAACACCTTCTTTAAGATCTAAAAGCTCATCTTCCTGTTGCCTAAGCTCCGTCAAATACCATGTATAAGGCTTACTTTTTAACGCGTTGAGTTTAATCAATATTGGTGTAAGTGCATTCAAAAATGGGTATTGAGGTGCTTGTACAACTCTCATATTTAGAGTGCTGATCAATTCAGCAAATTTTTCACTAGTCTCTTTTCCTAACACTTTTGCTTCATTATTCTGTGTGGGAACGTCAAAGAAGTCTTCAAAGAAACCTTTTAACCAACGAAGCTGTGAAGCTGAAAAATCGACCTGTGGCTCTAATACCATATTGCTGTGAGCTTGCGAGTTACGTAAAACACGTTCTAGTTCGTTGTCGTCAAGAAGATTTCCATCCGTTCGTATTTCAATTTTGCCTCTAGCACAAAGTAACGCCAAATTGCATAACACCGCCGCATAATACCAACCATAAGGTTTCTTTTCAAACCTCTCAAGTAAGTGTTTTAGCGTTGTGCGCACCCCATTTCGATTATTGCCATTGACAAAAGCAAGTATTTCTTGCTCTGGTTCAGACAATGAAATTCCTTCATTCGCAAATAACCCCTGTTGCGAGGCTTTTAGCAATTTTTCGATGTTTTCTTCGGTATATTTGATTCCACGTAACATATTCAAATTAGGATAGGTTTTGGAAATCAATTCACCAAATCCTTGCAATAATCTATTTTGCGCATTTTCGGAATTTATTTCAATTTCCAACCCTGCAACAAATAACTTTGCCTTAGCCAGCAATGTTAGAACTCGTTGATTCAATTCTGCATAACGATTAGCATTTTGTGTACTTTTTGTAGACAAAATATTCTTAATACTATCTCGCTGTGTTATAGAAGTATTTTGGCGAATATATTTATCGGTACGTTTATACATGAGAAGATCTCGAATCAAACGATCGTCCATTGGCATAATAACAAGCAATTCATCACGCCCCATGCTTTGCATTTGCAGAATTGTTTCGCTACCAGCGCTTTCATTGAATGGCGTAATAACATGAATAGCCAATTCATATTCTCGTCCTAAACAACGATCATCAAGTTTACGGGTAAATGAATAATCTTGATTATTTTCAGTATAACGAATTTTTCTATTCTTGATGACATTATCAAAAATAATGGTTTCAAGTTCTCCTGCAACATCAGCAGATTCAACCTCTGTATTTTTTATTTCTTGCTCTATGTCTTTTTCTTCATCCGTAAGATATTCGTATAATTCACCATTGCGCTGAATATAGGTTTGTTGCTCTAAGAGATTTAATGCGCTTTCAATACGATTTTTCAGTTCAGACATATCCTGATTGAATTCATCTAACATCAATACACACAAATTTCGTGTTGTTGGTTTGAACCCTTTTACATATTTCACAAGAAATAACACCTTTAATATTCTGGTTGCAAATTTGTCTCCAAGGTGTTGTTCCGCTTGAATTACTGCCCGTTGAATATTTGATTTCAACGCTGTACGAATCCCCTCAAACATCAAATCAAATGTTGCTAGTTGACCAATACTATGCTCGCCAATATGAATGACAACTTGTTGAAAAACCCCAAGCATTGAGCGTTCACCCACAGAGCTGTGCTTTCCTTCAAATGCATTGTGGAGAGAAAGATTCTGAATCACACTTTGAAATAGCGAAAATTGATATGGAATAAAAGGATAACTATTAATAAAGTGTTCACAGTCCTGAAAATTACGATAGGTTTGTGAACCATCAGTAAAATCAAACATAGTCTTAAAGTTATTAGACTGTTTCTTGTATATTTCAGATAGTAAACTCGTTCCAATTTCATTTATGAGAAGAGATTCTAACAATAACACAATTATTGCTGTTTATAAC
>CAZIVM010000062.1:0-13532 GCA_964542845.1 uncultured Victivallales bacterium | reverse complement strand
TATTTTACAATCAGGTGGTTTTCTTTAATAGAATTGAGTGTAAATAGTTAATTAAATTAAAGAAACCTCCCTTCACAACCCCGAGGTAATTTCATGAAAAAAACATTGACAGTTCTCACCCTCTGTGTCGCATGCATCACCCTCTTTTCTGGATGCGATCAAATAAAAAAACTTATCTCTTCAGATAAAGAAGAAAAAAAAAAGGTTTCCAAACCCGTCCTTCCCCCCATGCCTCCTGCCCATGTCAAAGTTGGCAACGTTGATTCGACATCCCGTGGCGCGGATTTCGACTTCATTGGTTATATTGAAGCGATTAATAAAATAGAGATTCAACCCCGTATTAGTGGATATATTGAAGGCATTTTGTTTGAAGATGGGGCTTATGTAATGAAAGATTCTCCCTTGGTCAATATTGAACGCACCACTTATGAAGCCAAAGTCCAAATTGCACAAGCAACACTTGCTCAGGCCGAAGCCGATTTAGGTTATGCCCAAAATAATTACCAACGTAATAAACAACTTTTTGAGAAAAAGGCTGTCGCTGAAACGACCTATGATGACGCCAAACGCGCATTAGCTTATAACGAGGCTAAGGTCAAAGAAGCTAAAGCCAAGCTTGACGACGCTCAAAACGATTTATCCTATACCGTCATTAAAGCCCCCATTAGTGGACACATTGGACGTATGCAAAACTATGTAGGAAACTATGTAACCGCACAAAGTGCCCCTATCGCAGAAATTATTCAAACAAACCCTATTTACATCCGCTTTGCCATCAGCGAAGCTAAATACCAATCCTTTTTATTTAAGGCAAGTCAAAATACCGAAGCATCAATTGATTCTTTAATGAATTGTGAAATTAAGCTTGCCAATGGCGTCACTTATACCGCTAAATGGAAAATCGGTTTTACAGATAACAAAATTGATAATGAAACAGGTACAATTATGATTTGGCTCGAATTAGAGAACCCCAAATTCATTTTAAATGATGGCGGATATGTGACAATTACATTATCAGAACGCTATATCACCCCCATGCCATGTGTACCAATTCAAGCAGTGTTACGCGATAATCAAGGCGCATACGTCTATACACTTAAAACTGCCACCAACGACAAAGGTGAAACCACATATATTCCCGAACGCAGAAATATCGTATGTGGCGAAAGTAAAACAACAACTCAAATTATTAATTCAGGCTTAAATATTGGAGAATCTATTATTATTGACGGAACACATAAAGTGATTCCTACAATGCCTGTGATCCCTGTGAAATAAGAGGTAAATCATGATTTCAAGCTTTTTTATTGAACGTCCGCGATTTGCGTTTGTTATTTCCATCGTGATGATTCTTGCGGGAATCATCTGTGCATTACGTCTTCCCATTGCAGAATATCCTGAAATTGCCCCCCCTTCAATTACTGTTCGAGCAACCTATCCGGGAGCCAGTGCACAAGTGATTGCCAATACCATTGCCAGTCCGCTTGAAGCAGAGATCAATGGGATTGAAAACTTATTGTACTATGAATCCACATCTGACAATGCTGGAAATTATCAACTTCAACTCACTTTTCGCTCGGGTTGTGATGATGATATTGCACAAGTCAACGTTCAAAATGCGTTAAAAAGAGCGGAACCAACTTTACCCCAAGAAGTGGTTGCCTTAGGGATTCAGGTTAATAAACAATCTCAAGATATTTTAGGATTCTTCAATTTCTCATCAACAAATCCAGCACACTCTCGTTTATTTATCAGTAACTATGTAAATATGAACGTTAAAAATGAAATTGCGCGTATTCAAGGGGTGAGTAACGCAACCATTTTCGGTGCATTAGATTACAGTATGCGAATTTGGCTCGATCCATTATATATGTCGGCACTTGGAGTCAGCCCAGAAGATATTGCCAGTGCAATTAATGGTCAAAACGTTCAAGCAGCGGCAGGAACAATTGGTGCAGAGATGAGTAACGATGTTGTTGAGTTCAAACTCAACGCGTTAGGTCGACTCGAAACCCCCGAACAATTTGGAAATATTGTTGTCAAAACCAGTAAAGACGGCAACCAACTTCGATTAAAAGATGTTGCCAAAATTGAATTAGGCGCAGCTTCTTATACAGGGAATAGTTACATTAGTGGCGACCCCACAACAGCGATGGCGGTTTACCGTATTTCTGATGCCAACGCGCTTGAAGTGGTTCAAGCCATTGACAAGCGTTTAAAAGAGTTACAAGTTAACTTCCCTGATAAATTAACCTATCGTTTCTCTTATGACCCCACTTTATTTATTCAAAACTCTATTCAAGAAATTGTTTATACTCTCTTGCTCACCTTTGGGCTTGTTGTTGCCATTACTTATCTTTTCTTACAAGATTGGCGTGCAACATTAATTCCATCTATCACAATTCCAGTCTCGTTGATTGGGACTTTTATTTTCTTAGCCGCTGCAGGAATGAGTTTGAATGTACTCACACTTTTTGCCCTTATTCTTGTCATTGGTTCGGTGGTTGATGATGCCATTGTGGTGGTGGAGAATACGATGCGTCTGATTGAAGAAGAAAAATTGTCGCCACGCGAAGCCGCTCACAAGTCCATGCATCAAATTACAGGGGCTATTATTGCAACAACATTGGTTACATTGGCTGTTTATGCGCCGATTGCAGCTTATGGCGGAATGATTGGAACCATTTATCTACAGTTCGCTGTTACGATGTCAATTGCATTGATGCTCTCTACAGTGAATGCGCTCACATTGAGTCCCCCTTTATGTGCCTTGCTATTGCGTCATCATGAAGAGCCTAAATATTTCTTCAAACTTTTCAATATTGTATTAAACTGGATACGAGCTGTATATTTATTATTTGTTAAATTTGCGGTTCGATTCTGGCCGGTTACAATTATTATTTTCTGTGGATGCTTATATTTTATCTACTTTACGGTGACTGTCATTCCAACATCATTTGTTCCCCCTGAAGATAAAGGGGCATTGTTCGGCGCGGTTGAACTCCCCCCTGGGGCTACATTAAAACGTACGGATGAAGTGATTTTTGATTTCTGTGAAAAAATTGGTAAAATTCCAGGAATTAAAGATGTCTTAGGAATTAGTGGCTTTAATATGATGTCTGGTAATGGTGAAAACCAAGGATTCCTTGTCATTATTTTAGATCCATGGGAAGAACGTAAATCCCCCGAAAAATCACTTGATGCGATTATGAATAAGGTTAAAGTTTTTTGCGAACTCGAACCTTCTGCAAGAATTCAGATTTTTGCACCTCCTGCGATTATGGGTCTAGGTGCGGCTAACGGGGTTTCGGGAATGATTGTGGCAACAGGCGGACAATCTATTGAACAAATCAATCAAGATATTCAACCCTATTTGAATGCGGTTCGTGCACAACCTTATACTATTTTTGCCATGACCTCTTTCGATGCAAGCACGCAACAACTTTATTTGGATGTTGATCGTGCAAAAGCCGAAGCGATGAACATTCCTGTCAGCCGTATCTTCAACACGCTTCAAAGTAAACTCTCTGCGATGTATATCAACGACTTCAACATTTATGGATATTCATACAAAGTTAAAATGCAAGCCAATCCTGAAGCCCGATCTTCGTTGAACAATATTATGCAAATCAATGTTAAAACCAACAACGGAAAAATTGTTCCACTCTCGGTATTAGCCAACGTGCGTAATATTATCGGCCCGCGTCAAATTAAACGTTTTAACCAATATCAAGCGGCTAACTTAACCGTGGTCAACTTCCCAAACATCTCAACCAATACTGTGATGACTTCATTAAAAGAACTCGCCGCTGAAGTTCTGCCTCGCGAATATCGTATTGAGTGGACAGGTGCCTCGTATGAAGAACAAGGGAATGAAGGGAGAATTATTTTCTTGCTTGCGTTCTCATTAGTGTTTGCTTATCTATTCTTGGTGGCGCAATATGAGAGCTTCACATTACCTGTTTCGGTGATTTTATCTGTAGCTATTGCGGTTTTAGGGGCATGTATTGGATTAATGATTTGGAAAATGTTCTTAAGTATTTATGCTCAGCTCGGACTCCTCATGTTGGTTGGTCTTGCAAGTAAAAATGCCATCTTGATTGTTGAGTTTTCCAAACAACGACGTCAAGAGGGTGCATCGATTCCTGAAGCCGCACTTGATGGCGCTCGTGCGCGTTTCCGCGCGGTGTTAATGACGGCTCTTTCATTTGTCATTGGGGTATATCCAATGGTTGTTGCGACGGGAGCGGGTTCAGCAAGTCGTATTGCCATTGGCGTACCGACATTCTGCGGAATGATTTTAGCAACAGTAGTCGGGATTATTTTTGTCCCTGCCCTTTATGCCATATTCCAACGTTTCCGTGAAAGTATTATGGGATCACCCCACGATAATAAAACAACAGAACAAACTCACTAGGGTTTAACATGAAAACACAACTCCTTGAAAAACTTACCCCCTATCATCAAGAACATCTTCTCACTTTTTGGGATAATTTAACCGCTGACCAACAAGCGACATTAACGCGTCAGATTAATGAACTTGATTTAGAAAATTTAAATCAACTCATCCCTGAATATGTCTTGAACAAACCCAATACTGAAATCCCAAACGATTTAACCCCACCGCCCTACTTCTCTGCTGATCCCAAAACGGCGGAAGAAGAAGTCCAATATGCAAAAGCAATTGAACATGGCAAAGAACTCCTTGCACAAGGAAAAGTATCTTTCCTCACAGTTGCAGGTGGACAAGGGACGCGTTTAGGCTTTGATGGACCTAAAGGCACTTTTCCTATTTCTCCGATTCAAAACAAAACATTCTTCCAATATTTTGCTGAGAAAATTGCACGCTTAACTCAAAAATATAATCACCCTTTCACATGGTATATTATGACCAGTGAACTCAATGATGAAGCCACTCGCAACTTCTTTACGCAACATAACTTTTTTGGACTCAACCCAAATCAAGTGGTCTTTTTTGCTCAAGGCACTATGCCTGCGATTAGCTATGAAGGGAAATTTTTGTTAGATACTCAAGGATCTTTAGCACTTGCGCCCGATGGTCATGGCGGCACATTGTTAGCCCTTCGCCGTAAAGGATGCTTAGATCGCATGATTCAAGAAGGGGTAGAATATATTTCATATTTCCAAATTGATAATCCCTTGGTGGGTTTTGCGGATCCGTTGTTCATCGGCTTACATGCAGATACTGAGGCTGAGATTTCAGCGCGTATGTTGGCGAAAACCAATCCGTATGAAAAACTAGGAAATTTCTGTGTATCTAATGGACGTCTTACCATTATTGAATACTCTGATATGCCCAATGATTTAGCCGAAGCCACAAACGCTGATGGATCACTTAAATTCATTTGTGGCTCACCCGCTATCCATATTATTTCGCGTGAGTGTATTGAACGTCTTACAGCAGGCGGTCGACTCAACCTCGGATGGCATCGTGCGGATAAAAAAGTGGGTTATATTGATTTAACGACAGGCGAAAAAGTGAAGCCTGAAAATAACAATGCGGTTAAACTTGAATCTTTTATTTTCGACGCCATTCCTTTAGCTAAAAAAACAATGATTCTTGAAGGAAAACGTGAAGATGAGTTTGCGCCAACGAAAAACCCAACAGGGATTGATTCCGTTGAATCGTGTCGTGAAATGATGTCCGATCGTGATGCACGTTGGTTACAAGCAGCAGGGGTCGAAATTCCAGATGGGGCAATCATCGAAATATCTCCACTTGTCGCGGTAGATGCAGAGGATGTCAAAGCATTTGTTGCATCGGAAAAATTTATCCCACCAACACCTAATTCTAAAACCTATTATGCATAACTAAAATAAACGGAGGAAAATATGTATATTGATCATCCTGATAACGACCATCTTTCAGAATCTCACACAATTTCTATTTTAGTTGAGAACCGTTTTGGTGTACTCGCACGCGTTGCAGCATTATTTAGTACACGTGGATACAATATCGAAACGCTTACAGTTTCACCAACGCTTGATAATAAAATTTCACGCATGACAATTGTTACACGCGGTGATGAAGAAATTTTAGAACAAATTGATAAACAACTCAATAAATTAATTGATGTGATTACAGTCACCAATCTTTCGGGCAAAGGCTTTGTTGAACGTGAACTTGTTCTTTTTAAAGTTCAATTCCGTACGTCAGAACGAGAAAGTGTTGTTGAGATTGTCAATAAATATCAAGCAAAAATTGTGACAGATCACGAAGATGAACTCGGGATTGAATATTGTGCAGACTCCGCAAAATTAAATGCTTTTCTCCATGAAATTTCTAACTACAAGATTATTGAATTAACTCGTAGTGGACGTGTTGCGATTTCACAAAATAAAGGTCGCACCGAGTCTTATAAAGTCATTTAATCTTCGTTGAATAAACTGAATTAATGTGTAATGAAACAAAAGATATTACTTCTGGATATTGCAGCATTAGGGTATGATTTTTGGAAAGAGAATCATACTGCGTCGTTTTGGGAGAAACTTTCTCCTAAAGCTATTGAAACTATTTTTCCTGCATTAACATGTACGATACAAGCGACATTACGCACAGGGATTTTACCCGAACAACATGGTTTATTTTTTAATGGTCGTTATGATCCCGTTTTGAAAAAAGCGCAGTTTTGGGAACAATCCTCTGCCCTTTTTCAAGGCGAACGCATTTGGAAAAATTTCCGCGCAAATGGTGGAACGGTGGGGCAAATTTGTTTTCAACAATCATTAGGTGAAGATGTCGATTTAGTGCTATCCCCTGCCCCGATTCACAAACATCATGGGGGAATGATTCAAGACTGCTATACACAGCCCCCTGAACTCTATTCTTATTTATGCAAAAAAATAAAGCGTCCCTTTAATTTATTTCGTTATTGGGGCCCATTCACAAGTATTCAATCGACACAATGGATTGTCGATGCAACCTGTGAAGTGATGCAAAGCACCTATGCTCCAGATGTGTTGCTTACCTACTTACCTCACCTTGATTATGATCAACAACGTTATGGTTCTCAGCATCCAAAAAGCAAGAAAGCGTTTTTAGAACTAGAAAGTTTAATAGAAAAAATTATTGATACAGCCAAACAGAATCATTATGAAGTAATTATTGTAGGAGATTATGCCATTACCCCCACAAGAAAACCGATTTATCTTAATCGTATCTTGCGCGAAAACAAGTTACTGACGCCTCGTTTTGTTCAAGATGCGTGCTATCTCGATTTATGGAAAACGCCCGTCTTTGCTGTTGTTGATCATCAAGTGGCGCACATCGTTGTCAACGACTCCGCTGACACCAACGAAGTCAAGCAATTATTAGAATCTATCGACGGAGTCAAACGCGTCTTTCGTCCTGACAACTTCCCTCCCAATGATTGGCTTGTGGAATCGAATGCCGATGCGTGGTTCGCCTATCCATGGTGGAACGACAACGAAAAAGCGCCCGACTACGCCTACCATGTCGATATTCACAATAAACCAGGATTCGATCCTTGCGAACTTTTTATGGATTTTTGGCCACTCCCACCTCACGTTTCACAAAAAGCGACTCGCATTGGTGGCACGCATGGGGTTGCTGGCGAAAATTATCCTGTCTTAATAGGGAGCACACTTTCAAATTTTCAAGAAGTCAAAACCATTTTAGATGTAGCAAAAGAACTCAAAAAACTTCTTGACTCGCCTTTTTAACTTCATCCTATCCCCACGACGTTTATTTTTTCAAGTTCTGTTAAAATCTATCCTTAAAAAAAGTTAGGATATATCCTAATACGATTTGATTTCATTTCAAAAGGATGTATATTAAAGTTGTGAGAAATGACTGCAACTTCTGAATAAAGGAACTCCATGAATTCAAAATTACAAAATAAACTTGCCGAAGGCATCCTCATTTTCGATGGCGCCATGGGTACAGAACTCTATAAACGCCACTTTTTCGTCAATACTTGCTTCGATCATCTTTGTATGACTTCCCCTGCGATTGTTAAAGAAATTCATCAATCCTACGTTGATGCCGGTGCAGACGTGCTTACCACCAATACCTTTGGCGCAAACCGCGCTCGTTTAGCCAAATATGGACTAGGCGATCACGTGGCACAAATCAATGCGGCAGCTGTCGCTTTAGCGCGCGAAGTGATTGGCGAAGAAGGATTAGTCGCAGGCGATATTGGCCCGGTATCAGACCTCGTTCAAAATCACGAAAACCCAATGGTAGAGGCGGTTGAACTACTTTCTGAACAGGTTCAAGCACTTGCCGATGCAAAAGTCGACTTCATCTTATTTGAAACTTTTGCAACCTTATTTGGCATTCAGTCGGCACTCGAAACGATGGCAAAATTTCCAAACATTCCTTATATGTTGAGCATGACCCTTGATCGTAATGGTGACACTGTTAAAGGGGAACCTCTCTCCACGATTCTCAAAAATATCAATGAGGCGAAAGCGAAGCCTTGTATTTTAGGCGTGAACTGTGGCGAAGGACCTGAAGGGATGCTCTCGGCTGTCGAAAAATTAATCCCACAAACCGAACTTCCAGTGATTGTCCAACCCAACGCAGGATTGCCCAAACATGTAGATGGACGTCTCATGTATATGGCAAGCCCCGAATATTTTTCAACCTATGCGATACGTTTTGTAACCTTAGGCGCAGCGGGTGTAGGCGGATGTTGTGGCACAGGTCCTGAACATATTGCTGAAATGGTACGTTCGGTTAAACCACTTGCCAAATCGTTTACACATCACGATGTAGAGGTCAAAGTAAGCGATGACGTTAAAATGTTTGACCCCATTCCATTAATTCAAAAATCAAAATGGGGCGAAAAACTTGCAAAAGGTGAATGGGTCACTTCTATTGAAATTACCCCACCTCGCGGTTTTGATTTATCCAGCACCATCCAAAAAGCGATTCAGTGCAGAGAAGCTGGAATTGATGCGTTAAACCTCCCGGATGGACCTCGCGCGTCTTCACGACTCTCCCCAATTGTAACTGCTATTGAAATTCAAGAAAAAGCGGGGATTGAAGCGGTTCTCCACGTTTGTTGTCGCGACAAAAATTTAATAGGAATGCAAGCCGATTTATTAGGCTGTGCCGCTAAAAATATTCATAACATCTTATTTATCACTGGCGATCCCCCCAAATTAGGCGATTACCCTTTTGCCTCTGCCGTATTCGATGTCGACTCCATTGGAATGGTAAAAATTCAACGTCGATTGAACCAAGGCTTGGATATTGGCGGAAAAAGTATCGAACGCCCCATGCAAACTGTCATTGGCGTCGGAACAGACCCCAATGCCATTGATATGGATCGCGAATTGCGTCGCTTAAAAGAAAAAATCGAATCAGGGGCTGAGTTTATCATCACACAACCCGTCTTTGATGCAGATGCCTTAATCCAATTCCTTGAAAAAGCGAAAGTCACCATCCCTGTTGTTGCAGGCATTTGGCCCTTAGCCAGTATGCGTAATGCAGAGTTCATGCGTAACGAAGTTCCAGGCGTTATTGTGCCCGATTTTGTCATGGAACGCATGGCAAAAGCTCAAACCAAAGAAGAACAACGCATGGTCGGAATCGAAATTGCACGCGAAGCTATCGAAAAAATCCGCCCCTACGTCCAAGGAATTCAAGTGTCAGCTCCCTTTGGAAATGTCGATACCGCCATCATGGTTGCCAAAGGCTAAAACACACACCCCTCCCTCCCCTTAAAACATCATCATCAAATCGAAAGAAATATCAATGAAAGCGCGTGGTCCGCATTCGCCATGGAAAGAGAACGATTCGGTCGAACGACCTACCGATCTCAAAACGGTACATCCCAGTATCGCTAATCGCGACCCTTACGAGGGCGTGCCTGGCTTGCGTAAAACACGTAATGAATATGATAGTTATGCCGAATTTGAGATTCAATATGATCGTTATATTAGTGGGAATCTCCTCGCTAAAGGGGGGATGAAAGCGATTGCGCGTGTTCACGATATCGCCACGTCGCGAGATGTGGCAATGGCGTATCTTACCCAAAACGATTTTAACCGCCCCGGTGTTCGTTATCGCTTTATTGAAGAAGCGAAAATTACAGCAAACTTAGAGCATCCTAATATCGTGCCAATTCATGACATTGGCATCATCCCAGGGCAGTCGCCTTATTTTACGATGAAAATGCTCGGGGGCGAATCGTTGGCCCAAATCCTCAATAAAGTGAAAAAAAATAAAGATGGGTATCGTCAAAAATATCCTCTCGCTGAATTATTGGTGATCTACATGAAAGTGCTCGACGCGATTGAGTTTGCACACGCCAAAGGGGTTCTGCATCTTGATTTGAAACCCGACAATATTCAAGTAGGCGAATATGGAGAAGTTGTTGTGCTCGACTGGGGTTTAGCGCGCACCATCGCAGGGAAAAAATATGAACGCAACACGGTGATTAGTCGCGTCCCTCCCCCCGAGGCACAAACACTTGATGGCGAAATCAAAGGCACGATTGGCTACATGTCGCCCGAACAAGCCGCAGGTCGCAATGAGGATAAAGACGAACGCACTGATATTTATGCTCTTGGCGGTATTTTGTACACCATTTTAGCATGGCGACGATCCATTAGTTTACCCGGCACAGATAGTCAAAAATTCGATCACGCGCTTCACGACATCACGTCTGGTTACATGCTCCCCCTTGAAAATAAACACCGTTTTATTCCTAATGCGTTAAAAGCGGTTACGCTCAAAGCGATGAGTTTACATCAAGCAGACCGTTACCAAAGCGTCAGCGAACTTCGCAAAGAGGTCATGGACTACATCGAAGGATTTGCCACACAAGCCGAACGGGCAACTTTCATGCGAAAGGTGATGCTTTGGATTCAGCGACACAAAGCGATTACAGTGCTGTGTCTCTTTTTTATGATTTCATTGATTGTTACAGGGGTCTACCAGTGGCAAAATGCGCGTCGTGAAGTGGCAACGTGGGGAGAGCCTCGCATTCTCCTTCCGATTAAGCGACAAGCCGAAAAAACACGCTGGATTGTTAGAGACGGACATTGGGAAATTCAAGACGAAATGTTACGCTCAACCGACATCTTAGAGCGTCCTGCCCGCATTCAATACGCTCAACCTCTTTTTGGAAATATCGCCATCGAATTTAAAGCAATGGTCGAAAATCGCGAAGCCCTTGAAACGGGCGGAGATTTAACGGTCATGCTAAACTGGAATTCACCTTCCAAAACCAACGATGATTGTTACTTCTTTCAGTTGGGAGGACTCTCCAATACCGTGGCCTCTATTCAACGACGTAATGGGGTTCAAAACATGATTCCGTTTAATCTCGAACCTGGGAAAACCTATCAAATTCGTG
This sequence comes from uncultured Victivallales bacterium, assembly GCA_964542845.1. Taxonomy (GTDB): domain Bacteria; phylum Verrucomicrobiota; class Lentisphaeria; order Victivallales; family CAZIVM01; genus CAZIVM01. Next base: position 2,181 of record CAZIVM010000062.1, on the reverse strand, counting down.
TCGAAAAAGAAGGCGATGAACTCCGCCTAATTGTCGATGGAAAACTTTTGATTTCCACAGAAGATATGTTTTATCTTGAGGGCGGATTTATTGGTTTTTACACGATGGGATATGGAAAACGTTTTTGGGACATTAAAATTTATGAACGCGGGACGCCTGAGTTGGTAACCCCACTTATTGTCGGCGACAACTATTATCGATTGAGTCGAGCCGCAAATGACCCTGTTTTCAAACAAAATATGCTATTACAAGCTCGTGATGAATTTAATCGCGTAGCAACACAATTTAATAAAACCCCTCTAGGACAACAAGCGGTTTTACGTCGTGCCCATGTTCACATGGATATGGGCAACCTTTCTGCGGTGGAAGTCGATGTTCAAGAACTCCAAAATATATATAAAGATAAGTCTCTGAAATTTGCAATGATTAAAGGAGAAATGGCGTTGCGCACCCAACGTTTTGCAGCTGCGCTTGATATTTATAGTCATGCAATTACTGATTTCCCTGCCTCTACCGCAGATATTACCGGGATATTGATGTCGCGTCTTAACGACGAATTTCTATTTGAAAACGATGAAAATTTCCGCGAACACTTTGCCCGACTTGTTGCAGAAAATCAAAAAGCAACCGCATTCAGATTCCGTACCAAAGGAATTCGTTCACTTGAATTTTTGCGCTCTCTTCACTTCGAAATGCTCGACATCAGTGGCAATCATATTCGAGATATTACCCCCCTCAACGGTATGAATTTGAGACATTTAAATATTGCAAATAACCCGGTTACTTCACTGGAATCTGTGCGCGGAATGCCCTTAGATGAGCTCAACTGTTCGGGCACATTTATTGGAAGCGTCGAACCATTACGCGATATGAAAATCCGTACACTCTGCTTGCACAACTGCCCGCGCTTGATTAATATCGACGCCCTTTCAAGTCTTAAAAATCTTGAAAAACTAAGTCTCCCTTCTCACTTGAATAAAAATGACTTGCTAAAACTCAAAAATAAACTCCCTCATCTTAAATATATTCAGTTCAATTCTTCTGATTGGGCACATCACCCTGATGTGTTCTTTACAACACTATTCGAAAACTAAAATTAAGAATTTTTCTCATATTTCAATAAGATAGCTTGCAATTTTCAAAAAAAGCATTAAATTATAAATAACGTGTCCCTCTCATGTTAAAAACAAAACCAACAAAGGAAAAAGTTATGAAAAAAAGTATGATTGCTATCGCAATGGTTGCATCTTTGAGCGTATTGACAATTGGCTGTGATCAAAACAAAAAATCAGAAGCCGAAACAACAACAACTCAAAATAATGCAGATGTCAAAACACAATTCATTGCAAACTTACAAGAAGCGTTCAATGGCGAATCCAACGCATCTGCTAAATATGAATTCTATTCAAAAAAAGCGGAAGAACAAGGTTATAAAAGTGTAGCGGCAATGTTCAAAGCCACCAGCATGTCTGAAGCCATTCATGCCAAACGTCATGAACGTGTATTAAAAACCTTAGACGCTGAACCTAAAAAAGAGATAAAATTACCCAATTATGTTGATGTAGCTGCGAGTTTACAAGATGGGATTAATGGTGAAACAGAAGAATTTACAACCATGTATCCTAATTTCATAAAACATGCAAAAGAAAATAAAGCAGATCAAGCGATTGTCAATGCATTTGTTTTCGCAATGGAAGCCGAAAAAGAACACGCAAAAATGTATAAAGATGCGCTTGATAATCTCAACGATTGGAAAGACGCGGGAAAAGTTTTTGCGGTTTGCGAAGTGTGTGGATACACCGAAGTAGGCGAACCCAAAAAAGATTGTCCACTTTGCCATGTTCCTGCGGATAAATTTATCGTATTTAAATAATTTTATTCCGACCCTCATTCGTATTCTAAACAACGAAACGAATGAGGGTAAATGTAATGTCAATTAAGGAGTAATCAAAACACTCTTATTTTATTACGAATTTAGAAATTCTAAAATTTTTGAGTGTAAAAGCACTTTTTTTTTATTTTGACTTGACAAATTACAAAGTTGGTGTATATTAAAGAATCGTGTTAACAAAACACGTCTGCGGAGAGGTGCCTGAGTGGCCGAAAGGAGCGGTTTGCTAAACCGTCGTACGAGTAATATCGTACCGGGGGTTCGAATCCCCCCCTCTCCGCCATTTTTAT
>CAZIVM010000061.1:0-13569 GCA_964542845.1 uncultured Victivallales bacterium | reverse complement strand
ATCACTTTTTTGTGATAGATTTTGTATTTTGCATAAATGTAATAAAATAGTCCTCCAATTAGATAAAAACACATAAGTCCATCGCACAAAGCTGTCCGAATTCCATAACCAAAAGTTGAGGAGATAATGCGTTCTATAAAGATAGGTGACGCCAATATGAGAAAAGAAAATCCACCTAAGAATAAAATGCTTTTAGTTTGAATTGTGGGGTTATAACATTTAACGAGTTTTACGGTATAATAGAAGAGACTCAATAACGCGCATATCCAAAAGAATGTGTGAAGACATTTTAAGGTGGACGTCATTTGTATGGGCGGAATGCTGTGGTACAAAAAAATTGGAAGGAATAAAAACACCAACAGTATGATTCGAGCGCTTAGCGTTTTTTTATTTTTATAAGGTGAAAGAATGTAAAAAGATAAGAGTACTATGACGACAGAAAGTAACGCAAATATAGAGAAATTCTGATCATAGGTTTGGGTATAATAGATCATTGTACCAGGGAGTAAAATAAAGGCGAGACGGAATGCTTGTTTGGGTTCAATCTGGATGGGATCATGGTTCATTTTTTGCTCCTTGTAGTTATGCTCTATTTGTTTAGATAGACGCCTTTTAATATCGGAAAGTTCTTCTAACTCAAAAAAACAGGTGAATTTTTGCATGAAGTCGGATATTTAGCTTGTAAATTTTTAAAATAGCGGTATATTAATAGTTCTGGTGTCTATAGCGAAGCAGTCACACCCGTTCCCTTCCCGAACACGGCAGTTAAGCGCTTCAGCGGCGATGGTACTGTACAATTGAGTACGGGAGAGTAGCACGGCGCCAGTTTTTTTATTTTAAACGGTGAACCTAACTTTTTTTGCAAATTTATCCTAAAAATAGATGAAATATACTTGAGTGATATTATTATTTGCGATAAAATTAAAATTGAGATGTGTTTTCATCTTGATTTTTTGTTTATAAGAGGTTATATTACACAATGATAATTTGTTATGTAATCATAAGTTGAATAGAAAGGATGATTATGCGTTTTTTAATTTGGGGATGGATGTTGTGTGCATGTACTACTACAATGTTGTGTGCCGAATCGGATCATTTTAAGCCTAAGGGGGATAGTCAGCAACCCGTTGACTTATATCCTGTGCCTCAAATCATGGTTCGTGCGCTAAAAGATGGAAAAGCTGAAACTGCAAAAATTCAGTCGATTCAATTCGATTGTGAAAATGCGATGCTTCAAAATAACATGAAGCGTATTTGTGAAGAACTTAATCTGACTTATAATGGGGAAAGTGGATTTAAGGTTAAGGTGATTTTAGATCCTCACGCAGGTGTGCAAAATGACGAAGGATATCAACTTAAAATGGATCTTAAAGGTTGCGTGATTACTGCTCGAACAGCGCAAGGGGCGTTATGGGGAATCCAAACGTTACGTCAAAACCTCCCAGAAGTGAAAGTGCTTGAAGTTGCGGATTTTCCAAAATATCCGATTCGTGGGGTGATGTATGATGTAGGACGCAACTATATTGCGGTTGATCGTATTAAAGAGACATTAGATGTGATGAGTCGCTATAAATTAAACGTTTTTCATTTCCATGCAACGGAAAATCCGGGATGGCGTTTTGAAAGTAAACTTTATCCTGAGTTGAACTCTCCCGAGAGCATGACTCGCCGTAAAGGTAAAATCTATACACAAGAAGAGTATCTTGATATTGTGAACTATGCTAAAGATCGTGGAATTTTAGTGATTCCTGAATTTGATGTGCCGGGTCATACTGCAGCGTTTCGTCGTGCATTCAAACTCGAAAAAATGGATGATCCCAAAGTTAGAAAAATTATTGGCGATTTGATTCGCGAATTTCTTGCGAGCGTTCCCCACGAAGATATGCCTTATTTACATTTAGGTACAGACGAGGTTAAACCTCATGAACGTGTCCCCAATGCGTGGTTAGAAGAGTGGACGCAAATTGCGGTCGATTCTGGTAAAAAAATTATCTCATGGAGTCCGGGGATTCGTTATGGAACGGACACTGGAAAAATTCAACAAATGTGGACCGAATTTGCGAAACCATGGACGAACCGTCCCTATATTAATTCGCAAGATTTGTATATTAACCACATGGATCCATTTTCATTATTGCCTTCGATTCATTTTCAAGATGTTGCACGTCATGGCGGCGACTGCTTAGGTTCTATTATTTGTGTGTGGCACGACGATAAACTCTTGCATGAAGAAGATTACTTTAGAATGAATGGGGTCTATCCCGCTGTATTGATGTTCTCCGACTTCGTTTGGAATGATCGCCCCAAACGCAAACAAGCTTTTACTGCAAACATTCCTTCTGATGCAGAAGGTTTTGCCTCTGCGCAAAAATTTGAAAACTTAATTATGCCCCACGCGCGTAAATATTTCAAAGGTGTTTCGTTCCCTTATGTGAATCAAACCGATTTAGAATGGCGCTTGATTGTGTTCCCTAATCAGGGGGATGTCTCTAAAGTTTTTCCGATTGAAACCGAAGGGATTAAAAAATCATATAATGTTGATTCGCAAGAGATTGAGTGGTTGCCAACGCTTTTCCGTGGGGCAACAATTTATCCTTATCACTTCTTCCATCACGGACTCGGCCCTATTAAAGATAAAAATTCAACACTTTATGCTTATACGCGCATTTGGTCGGACAAAGATCAAAATGTAGATGCGTGGATTGGCTTTAGCGCATGGAGTCGGTCTGCTGGATTTAAGCGCGGTGGCAAAACGCCAAAACAAGGCGAATGGAGCAGTGTGAAAAGTGAAGTTTGGTTGAACGGAAAAGCGATTCCTCCTCCTGCATGGAGTCGCCCCGACTTTGGTGGTTCGCATGAAGAAACTCCTTATACAGATGAGGATTATCATTACCGCCCAGCTACGGCAATTCAACTCAAAAAAGGGTGGAATACCGTCTTGTTGCGCGTGCCCCATCACAAGAATAAATGGAAATGGGTTTTCACTTTTATTCCTGTGAAACAAACCGATGGATTGAATGTGGAAAATGTTCCGGGATTACGTTATTCTGCGGAGTTGCCATAATCCTCAAAAATGGATAATAATCCCCTGCATGTCTTCAACGATGTGCGGGGCTTTTTGTTTTGAAACCGTTGATCAAAAATGAATAAAAAAGTACAATTTTAATTTATTTTGTTTTGTGTCGTTAAAAAAGATGAAACTTTGTCGGGGTCTGTTGGATAATTCATTTGATTAAATTTAAAACACGCTTATATTATGTAATAATATTATATATAGTTTTAACAATAATAGGACAAACCCATGATTAAACAAATAATTGCTTTGAGCTTATGCCTTGCCGTGGGGCAAATTTATGCGGATTCTTCTATCGATTCTGCAAATGTAAATGCCCCTCAAACAAGCGTTAAACGTAGTGCCGGACTCCATCCTTTTGGTGTCGATTTTTACAAGGATCCCAACGTTCCTTGCTATCCTTATGCGAACCCCAATGCCCCCCAAGGTGGCGAGTTAACACTGGGATGGTCATCGACTTTTACCAATAAAAATCCCATGGCTATCGGAGGGGCGCCGCTTCCTGGATATTGGCTTTGTTTTGAAACCTTAGGAGAAAGTAGTTTTATGCCAGAGGATGGACTCTCCTCGCATGGTTTGCTTGCTGAATGGTTTGAAATACCTGATCATCACCGTTATATGACTGTGAAAGTGCGCGACAATGCGTTTTTTTCGGATGGAAAACCTGTCACAGCGGATGATGTGGTTTTTTCTTGGAATATCACGGCAGATCCGGGATATGATCCCCAAGTGCGCCTGACACTTAAACAGGTCTCTTCTGTAGAAAAGATTGATGAGAAAACCGTTCGTTTTCATTTTAGCAGCTGGGGGCGTGAACTCCCCATTACTTTGGCGGGATCGATGTACATTTTTCCCCGCCATGTTTATGGTCGCCCCGGAACATCCTTTGGTAAAGATTTTACCGATATGAATCCTGTGGGTTCGGGTCCTTATGTGGTTGAGAAAGATAATCCAAGTGCGTTTGTTACTTGGAAAAAAAATACAGCTTATTGGGGACAAAATTTATGGTTTAAACGCGGACGTTACAATTTTGAACGTGTTACCTTTAAGATTTTTTCAGAACCTCGTGCACAGCGTGAAGCGGTTAAGGCGGGGCAAATTGACTTCGATGATATTTCAGGGGCGCGTGACTGGGCCACTGAGTTTAATATCCCTCATGTTCAAAATAATTTATTAGTGAAAGAGTCGATTCCGAACGCGAAAACCCCACGTTTACAATGTTTTGCGTTTAATCTACGTAAACCTGTATTTCAAGATATCCGAGTTCGCAAAGCGATTGAGTCTGTTTTCGATTTCCAAAGCTTGAATCGCAACTTTTTTTATGAAGCGTATTCGCGTCAAACCAATTTTTATATGTGTCCACATTTGAAGACTGAAGGCCCCCCTAAGGATACCGAACTCGCCTTTATGCTTGATTTACGCAAACGCCATAATCGCCCCTCGGAAGGCAAAATCTTTGTCCCGAAAGAATCAATTACATCAGGACACCGTCTTACGGACTGCGATGTCCGTGGAAATCCTGTGCCATTAGATGTGCGTATTAAATTGGCCGAAACTTATTTAGATCAAGCGGGCTGGATTTATGACCCTGTGGCAAAAGTCCGCACAAAAGATGGCGTTATTCTCCGTTTTGAGTTTTTATTGACTTCAGAAGGATTTGCACGTTTAACCACCCCTTTTACTGAAAATTTAGAACGTATTGGTGTGCGTACTGCGATAAAAATGGCTCAGCTTCCTGAGTTTCAAGAACGCGTCGATAAATATGATTACGATATGATTGTCACCACATTTTTCCCTTCTTCATGCCCTGGGGTTGAGTTGAATTATGACTGGTCGAGTACGGCAGCGCGTGTGAAGGCGGGTCGTAATTTTTGTGGCGTTGAGAACCCAGCGTTAGATGAACTCATTAGTCGCATTGAACTCGGAAAATCGCCCGAAGAAGTTTATTTCTATGCCAAAATATTCGACCGTATTTTGTGGTCGCACTACTACTTTATTCCGCAGTGGTATTCTTCGAGCGATCGTGTGGTTTACTGGAATAAGTTTGGCAATACAGGGGTTTACTTTGGTGAGGCCTACGGCACATATAATGCTTACAACTTTTGGTGGTTGGATCAAGAGCGCGAAGCCGAACTCAAAAATGCGTTGCGAGCCAATGGTAAAATGAACGCGCCCCCTTTAATGCAACTCCCTAAAGTAAAGGAGGCAAAATAATGTACGCCTATATTATTAAACGCTTTTTCTTGATGATTCCTACACTCGTTGGCGTGATTACAATTTTCTTTTTCATTTCTGAGTTTGTCCCAGGGGGGCCTTATGATCAAATTATTGCAATGATTCGTGGCAATAATGAACCTCAAGGTGAGGTCGCACATTCAGGACCTCCGGGAAGCACTCATGATAAAATGGGGATTAATATCGACCCCAAAGATGAGTATCGTATTAAACGTATTTATGGACTCAACCGTTCACGTCTTGAACGTTATTTGCGCACATTGCTTTGGTTTAAGCACGATTCGATCACCTCATCTTTGGAAATTGATCCAAATTCATCGCAACGTTTAAATGTTGGACGTCAAAAATATTTTATTTTGCGCATCGATCAAGATAGTCAACCTCAATTTTATGTGTACGAAAATAACTATATTTTGAATGCAGAGTCTCAAGAAGTCTATGCTTACGACTTTGAAAAAAATGCCATTCGCAACATTCAAACAGGCGTCACTCAAGATTCATTGATGCTCAATGATATGGGGTTGCCTGTGGGTTTCTCCCCGCTGGATTTGAATTATGATGCCGAGCGCGGAGCTATTCAGTTAGCTGATGATTTTTATACTCCTAATGGCGATTGTTTAGATCATTTAAATCAAAAATTACCTTTGGTCCCTTCAACTGCGGAATATGAGGTAATTTCAGATATTGTCTTAAATCAAGATGGGACAAAATCAAGCGTCGATGTTCCGCGTTGGGAACTCTATTTAAATCAAGATTTCAAAACTGCCATTTGCGATTGGAATAACTGGCATGGCTTTTTCATTTTGAAGTTCCCCGACTCCATTCGTTATAAGAAACCTGCCTATGAAGTGATTCTTTCCAAACTCCCTGTATCGATTCGCTTAGGGGTAAGTACCTTTTTCTTAACTTATATCATTTGTATTATTTTAGGGATTGCTAAGGCTGTTCGTGAGGGGTCAACTTTTGATGCAGTGACAAGTATGGTGATTTTGATCGGATATAGTATCCCAGGGTTTGTGTTAGCGGTATTTCTTTTGAAATGTTTTGGACCCAATGAACCTTTAATTGCGAGTTGGATTCCGTTGGGTGGCATGCATTCGACGGGATCGGTCTATGATATGATGTCGCCATGGCAACAATTTTGGGATAACGTGTGGCACATGCTCGCGCCAATTTTATGTATGTCGATTGGAAGTTTTGCGATGTTAACATTCCTGACTAAAAATTCAATCTTGGAACATACGCACAAACTTTATGCGGTGGCTGCGCGTGCACGCGGACTTTCCGAACGCCGTGTCCTTTACAAACACATTTTGCGTAATTCTTTAATTCCTTTAGTAACAGGTTTTCCTTCAGGCTTTTTGATGATGTTCTTTGGCGGATCGCTTTTGATTGAAAAGATTTTTAATCTTGATGGAATTGGTCTTTTAGGTTTTACGGCATTAACGAGCAGTGATTTTCCATTGTTAATGAGTAATTTATTTATGTTTACGTTGCTCGGTCTTTTAGCACGACTCCTCACGGATATTTGCTATGTGATTGTCGATCCACGTATTAGTTTTGATGGAGGGCGCTAAGATGTTGAAAAAGATTTTATCTCCTGAGGTTTATGAGCGTATTTGCATGTTTAAAAAGATGAAACGTGCATATTGGAGTTTCATAGTTTTGGTTCTTTTGTTTGCTTTTTCAATTCCTGCGGAACTTTTCTTTAACGATGTTCCTTTAGTGATGAAAGTGGATCAAAAGTGGTATTTTCCTGTGTTCAAATCGTACACCTATCAAGATTTTGGTGGAAAATCTCCGCTTGAAGTTGTTGATTATGAGGGGGAACAGTTTAAATTGTTAATTGAGGGAATGCGTCGGATTCCACACCCAGAGATTTTGTTTGGCGATGATCAAGAGGATCTTTCGGATGAGGCCTTGATGCGCGAATATCAAACGATGTCAAAACAGTGGAATGTGGTGGATTCAGATCCGATGTATTATTCGTATGAACGCATTGCGGATAGCCGTCAGATCACCTTCCAACTTTGGCCATTAGTTCCTTATAATTATAAGTCGTCGGCCGATCACCCTGAATTAGTGCGTCAAACCTATGTTTCGCCTTTCGATTTTGAAGGGACTGACAGTTCATTCCGTTGGAATGCAGGCCGTTTTCAACACTGGTTAGGGACAGATTCTCGGGGTAAAGATGTTTTGGCACGTATTGTTTATGGCTTCCGAATCTCTTTGATTTTCGGGTTAGCACTTGCTTTCTCGGGGGCAGTGATTGGGACATTGATTGGGGCGCTACAAGGATTCTTTGGCGGATTTGTCGACTTGTTTGGACAACGTCTTACCGAAATTTGGGCGGCGATTCCCCAACTTTTCTTATTGATGATTTTGAGTAAGTTTATGAGTGATTACTTCTTTGAACTTTCTAATTTTCAACACTATTTCTTGCTCTTTGGTATCTTGAACTTAACCGCGTGGATGGGGCTTGCTGCTTATATGCGTGCGGAGTTCTTGCGTGCGCGTAATTTGGAATATGTGAAAGCGGCACACTCTTTGGGGGTTTCAAACTTCCAGATCATGTTGCGTCATATTCTTCCAAACTCATTGACGCCGATTGTCACTTTCCTCCCATTTAATGTCTCGGGCGGACTCCTCGCGTTGGTCTCTCTCGACTTCCTCGGCTTTGGTGTCAAATACCCCGCGCCTAGTTTGGGCGAACTTTTACAGCAAGGTCAAGAGTACCTCGCCGCATGGTGGGTGATTGTGCCAACCTTCCTCATCCTCGCATTTACGTTGATTTTACTCACCTTTATTGGTGAGGGCGTTCGACACGCGTTTGACCCCCGTTCTAAGTAAGGAGAATAGATATGACAAAACTACTTGAAGTTAAAAATTTAAGAACACATTTCTCCTTAGCTGATGGTCGCGTAGCGCGTGCGGTGGATGGTGTTAATTTTTCGGTAACGGCAGGTCGTACGCTCGCGATTGTGGGCGAATCGGGTTGCGGAAAATCACAGACCGCATTTTCAATTATGCGCCTTGTCGAAAAAAATGGGTCTCATCCCGATGGCGAAATCTTATTTAATGGTGATAATCTTTTGGCGAAAAGCGATGAAGAGATGCAGTCGATTCGCGGCAACGATATTGCGATGATTTTTCAGGAGCCTATGACCTCCTTAAATCCGCTTTTCCGTGTGGGTAATCAGTTAGCAGAACCTTTGATGTTGCATCAGAAAATGAGAGCAAAAGAGGCGCGACTTAAAGGGATTGAACTCTTACGTCATGTGGGGATTCCTTCCCCCGAATCGCGAATTGACAACTATCCCCATGAGATGTCGGGCGGGATGAAACAACGGGTGATGATTGCCATGGCGTTGGCGTGTCGACCCCAACTGCTCATTGCGGATGAACCGACTACCGCGCTTGACGTGACTATTCAAGCTCAAATCTTAGCTTTGATGAAAGAGTTACAACAAGAGACAGGCATGGGCATGGTTTTAATTACGCATGATTTGGGGATTGTGAATCAAATGGCGGACGATGTGTGCGTGATGTATGCAGGTCGCGTTGCTGAATATGGCACGCGCGATGAAATTTTCTCTAATCCGCAACACCCTTATACTAAACGTTTGTTGGAGTCGATTCCAAGTACAAACGAGTTGAAATATAAATTACGTACGATTCCTGGACTTGTCCCACCTGCTACCTCATTTAAAGAGGAGGGGTGTCGATTTGCATCACGTTGTGAAGATGAGATTGAGATTTGTCCAATGCAAACGCCTCCTTCCTATTTAGGAAAAGGGGAAGGGCATCGCGTGTATTGTCATTTATGCGCCCCGGATATGGGGGATATTTCAGAACGTGAAGAGAAACGTGAAGCACGTCCTTCCAAGAAAATTTCAACGAAGCCTTTGATTAAAATAGATGATTTATCAACCTATTTCCCTGTGAAAAAAGGGTTGTTTCAACGTGTGGTGGGCTATGTGCGCGCGGTTGACGGATTGAATCTCTCTTTGCGTGCGGGAGAAACACTCGCACTAGTGGGTGAGTCTGGATGTGGAAAAACAACTGCGGGTCAAAGTTTATTACGTTTGGTTAAAGAAGCGCGCGGAGACGTTGAATTCAATGATCGTGAGATTATGAGTTTACCGCAATCGCAACTTAAATCGTTGCGTAAAGAGATGCAGATTGTATTCCAAGATCCTTTTGGATCGCTCTCCCCCCGAATGAAGGTGGGGCGCATCATTACGGAAGGTTTACGCATTCATTTTCCCAAAATGACCGAAAATGAACAACAACAAAAATTAGAAGAGGTATTGGCACTGGTTGGACTCGATCCGATTGTGGCTAATCGTTATCCGCACGAGTTTTCTGGTGGACAGCGTCAGCGTATTGCTATTGCGCGTGCTTTGATTTTGGATCCTGAATTTTTGGTCTTGGATGAACCCACCAGTGCGCTGGATGTGAGTGTCCAAGCTCAGATTTTGAACTTATTAGAAGATATTCAAGTGAAAAATAATCTTGCGTATTTGTTTATCACCCATAACTTAGGGGTGGTTGAATATTTGTGCGATCATGTTGCGGTAATGTACTTAGGACGTGTGGTTGAATACGCCCCCACGCGCGAACTCTTTAAAAATGCGTTACATCCTTATACGCAAACTCTACTTGAGGCTGTACCACAAATTACGGATAAACCCAAACCTTTTGGTAAAATTTCAGGCGATGTTCCGTCGCCATTAAACCCACCTAAGGGGTGTTATTTCCATCCTCGTTGTCCTTATGCAGATGAACAGTGTCAAACCCAGTATCCAACACTACGATGGGTGCAAGATCGTCAAGTGGCGTGTCATAAATACGAATGTTTTATCAATCGAAAAAAAGTATAATATAAAAAACGAACAAAGGAGTTCTCATGAAAATTACAAAACTACAATTTGCGTTGATGGCGGTGATTGTATTGGGTACAGTGGTGATTGTGGCCAAAGAGGATTATCGTGAAATTGTGCGTGAAGGGGCACTAAAAATATTGAATTATGGTCAAGACTTGCTTGAAGAAAACAAGGAAGTTTTAAATAAAATCCCCGTGTTGAACACCAGTGATAAGCCTGCTCCTCAATTAAATGATGATGTTGAGGATAATGATGACAAAGTTCCATCTGTTAAAAAAGCAGATGTTGTCTCTGAAGATGACGAAGAGATTGTTGATCCAGCCAACCCAGATATCGAACCTGCCACCGATGAACCTCAAACTGTGGTTAAAGAGATTGTCGAGGTTGTTGAAATAGCCCCACCTTATAAAGATGTTGCAAGCATTATTCGTTTTTATCTTAATGCAGATTACGACGATGTGAAACAAAAATCAACTGAACTTTTCCGCACCTTAGATTCAAAAGAGCCTATCTATACCCCTGCACGTGCCTTGTTGTCGCACATGATGGGGCGTCGCGTCCTCTCTAAAGACCAACTTTATACGGCAACGCAAGACGATGCGGGAATGTGTGCATTAGGATATTTAACACTCTTTTTAGATGCAGTGCGTTCACGCAAAATCACAAGCGCACAATATGACGAACTCAAAGATTATTTGGATAACTATAAACGCAATGCAGAAATTGCTAACGATAAATATGTAAGCTTTTTTGTTAAACGTGTTGAGGATTGGAAAACTTGGTTGAATAGCAACTGTAATGCAACTGAGAATTTAGAAAAGATTTTCCACTACGGGGACGAGTTTGAAAAACTTTCTTCCGTGAGTCGTAGTGCTTTTATTGCCCGTTACAAAAAGATGAAGGGGCGTCCCTCTTTTGAAGGCCTTGAATACAACGAAAATACGGTAAAAACTTACTTGCGTTCTATTACAGAACCCGTGGCGCAACGTGCTGAAAATATGCGTATTTCGCGTTATGGCAAACAAAAAACATACATCGTTCATCTTTTTGCACGCAACACTTATACAGGAACACTTTTCTTCAAAAGCGGAAACAAACGTGGAACAATTAATCTCGTGAATGAAAATTCTCTTTTAATGAAAGGGAGTACAAAAGCATTCAAATGGAGCGACTTCAAAATTGAAATGTATGGAGAGTTTTTAGAGTATTTTGGACAACGTCGTACGGGCGCAGGCACTAAATCATCTGCAACCGTTCAATCCAAAGATGCCGCTGAAGATTTCCTTTCTGCCGCGGTTGTCTATCATATCGGAGGCAACTTCGAAAAAGCATATGATGCAGCGATTAAAGCTGAAAAAATGAATGAAGAAGTGGCCGCCTCTGTGAAAAAAATGTTCGCAGATGCGATTGAACTCTAATTTACAATCAAAATAACCCACCCAATCATAATAAGGGAGAGATATGAAAAAAATAGGACTACCAATGATGTTCGTATTGTGCGTGTGTGCATGGGGTTGTTCACCAGAAGAGGTTTCGAGTGTGGTGACATCCAAACAGCATCAAGAAGCAGGCTATATCGAAGAGGTGGTTCTATTTCCGGGTGGACACCGCATTAAAGCTAAGCTTGATACGGGGGCTTATACCGCTTCATTAGATGCACGCGATATTTCAACCTTTGAAAAAGAAGGGAAAGAATGGGTCCGTTTTTCTTATGTAACCAATGATAGCGAGGTGATTGTTTTTGAGGCGGAGAAGGTAGAAGAATCGAGCATCAAAACCCACAGTGATGTGAAGAGTTTGCGCCCTGTGGTGCTTTTAAATATTGAGGTGGCGGGCAAACGTTATCCTGCACGAGTCAATTTAATCAATAGAGCCAACTTCCTTTATCCTCTTTTATTGGGTCGCGAATTTATGTCCGACGCCAATATCGTTGTCAATCCTGCCGAAACTTATCGTCTTTCCGAAAATACGCTTCCTAATAAAAAAACAAAAACAAAGTGATGTTATGAAAAAGCATTTTATCTGGTTAAACATCGTCTTAATCTTTCTTGCACTGTTGGTGTTCGGTTATAAACATTTTGTGCTTAAATTTCCAATTTGCAGAGATTCAACGGCGCAAATTTGGGTCATTGAAGCCGAAATTCATTACGATTTTCCTGAAGATCTTCCTTTGAATAAACGCAAGATTAAACTTAATATTCCCCCAAAACTTCAAAAGAATTTTATCATTGAAAAAGAGTCATTTGGATCGGGAGGGTTTGGCCCTTATATCACAGAGAAAAAAGGGGGACATCGCGAGTTGATTTGGAGTGTGAGAAATAAAACACCTGATAGTGCGCTACTTCAAGATTCACGAATTGATCTCCATGAAACCATCTTTTCTCCGATTAATAATGTGCTTTATTATCGTGTGTATGTGCGCCCGCGTTATGATATGATTAATCCGCCAAATGAACCCCCACCGCTTTCGCCTAAATATACTTCGCGTCGCGTTGAAAACCGTCCAGATTTACAAGTGGCAACGCAGGATGTAATTAAAGATATTCGTCAAAAAACAGTAGATGCTGAAGGGTTTATTTGGGGCACAATTCAGCGTGTGGCAAATACCAGTACAATGGATGCGGATATGCAGATTATTTATGACCGACTCAATGCAGATAACGATGAAGATGTTGTGGCGTATTTGTTGCGTCAAGCCGACTATCCGACTCGTATCGCGCATGGGATTCGACTCGTTGAGAGTCACATCAACAAAACCAATCCGCTCGATATGCGTAAACAATATCCTATTATTACATGGTATGAAGTATGGTATGATAATGAATGGCACACCTTTCATCCATTGATTGATGAGTATATTGAAGATTGTGCTTTTGCGCTTTGGTACAATGATGTAAAGATGTTGAATGTTCCTGGGCACTCGGATGAATCTGTAGTTCTTTCGATTCGCTCAGAAGATGAGCGCATTATGAACGCCCTTCAAAATGAAGGCGTCGCATCAAGTTTTAGAGAAATTACCGACAATCTTTTTTATAAGTTTTCTATGTTTAGTTTACCTGTTCGTGTGCAAAGTCTTTATGTCACCTTGCTTACGATTCCAATTGGGGCGATGTTAATTATCTTTTTCCGAAACATGATTGGTCTTCAAACGTTTGGAACGTTTATGCCTGTTTTGATTGCGATTGCATTTAGGGAATCGTCGTTAGTTATTGGAATTACGCTGTTTATGTTCTTGGTAAGTATGGGAGTGATTGCGCGTGGATATTTGGCAAAATTTAAGTTGTTGCTCGTGCCACGACTGGGCGCGATTTTAATTGTAGTTGTGCTAATGATGGTCTTTTTTAGTATGTTAATTTCGCGTATTGGTATTTTGGG
>CAZIVM010000060.1:0-13734 GCA_964542845.1 uncultured Victivallales bacterium | reverse complement strand
CAATTATAAATATATAAAATAGCACATCTTTTTGAATTAACAAATGCTTTTCTATTTTTTCTATTGCTTTTTTAGTTTTTTTGTCCGTTTTTAACTTTTTTTAATTTTTTTCTAAAAAGTTGTTTGACTTTTTTCGATTAAGGTGTATATTAATGTTGTATTCTTTCTACAAGAGAGTAAATGCGAGTGTAGCTCAGTTGGTAGAGCGTCACCTTGCCAAGGTGAATGTCGTGGGTTCGAGTCCCATCACTCGCTCCATTTGTTTTAAACGGCGATGCAATTTGTATCGCTTTTTTTATTTTAAATCCGTGCCTACAATGAATTTATACGAAATCGATTGTTCTTTTAATTTATTTTACCGTTTAAAAATATAAACGATACTTTAAAAATGAAAACCCCAAAGCTTAGATATCGCCTTCGCGTCGCATGGAATATAAGTCATTCTCTCCCACAATGATATGATCGATGACTACAACATTCATTGCGTTCAAAACGGTTGCAATAGAGCGTGTTACACGGACATCATCCATTGAGGGTTTGAGATGTCCTCCAGGATGGTTATGTGCCAATATAACTGCTGTTGCATGAGTTTCAAGCGCACGCTTTGCGATCTCCCGAGGATAAACGGGCGCCATATTAATAGTTCCTTCTGCATGAATTTGAGTATCCAATAAATGATGTTGAGCGTTCATGTAAATGACCGCAAATTTTTCGATGGTACATCCCATAAACAGTGTTTTTAAATAATTGCCTACCACTTCAGGAGAATCTAAGGCCTCTTTTTCAATCATGGTTTCTTTAAGGGCACGAGTCATCACCTCTTGCATGGTCTTAAACAATGTGATTTGATGCTCCGATAACTTTTTCCCTTCAACTTCAAGTCGTTCGGGGTGTGCAATGAGTTCAAAAAAACGATTCCCTGTTGCTTTGAGGAGTTGTTTTGCAAAAGGCTTGGTATCTCCACGCGGAATGGCATAGCCTAAAAGCAACTCTAGTAACTCATGGTTTTCAATGGTTTCAGGGCTTATGGCGAATCGCTTGCGAAGTCGCTCTCGATGTCCATGATAATGCTGTTTTTCAGTTTTCTTTTTTGATGCTAATTTGTCCGACATCTTAACCTTCTAAATCAACTCTCTGAAAATAGGCATTCCCGCGTGTAAAATCGATATGTTCGATATACAATTCGACTGCATCCCCAAGATTGAGGGCACGTACAAAAGATTGAGATTTACGCCCCTTTTTTTGTCCGCGCATTTTGCGATGAATTAATGATTCCATGCGATCAACATCGATCACGCCAAAGAGGGCAAGTTCGTGAATCTCCACAACAATCACGCGCGAAGTGATACGATTAACCACGCCACGCCATGTTTTCATGGGATCTTTTTGTGATACTTTCCAAATATAATGAAGTTTCATACGATCATTCGCTGCATAGTAGGCTTCGTCGACATTCATTTCACGAGACGTACACCATTCGGCCACAGACTCCATCATTACGTTGGACGCTAACGGTTTACGTTGACTTAATGCCGTGAGTTGTCGATGTACGATCAAATCGGTATAACGTCGAATCGGGCTCGTAAAATGTAAATAGTGCGCTTTGCCGAGTCCGTAATGTGGGACGCATTCCGCAGAGTATACCGCGCGTGCCATCGCTCGTAAAAACGCATTCATAATTGTCGGATATTGATCATCGCGAGGTAAACTATTTATAAATTGATTACACGCTTTACGTGTTGTTAAATCCCCTACATCTATTCCGTAGGATTCATAAACAAATTGGGCAAATTGTTCCATTTTTTCGGGATCGGGTTCTGCATGAATACGATACAATCCAGGGACCCCTTTGGAGAGCATCTCCTCGGCTACTGCGCTATTGGCAAGGAGCATACACTCTTCAACGAGGTGCTCTGCTTCTTTTTGTTCTTTATGAACCATCCCTACAACTTCGCCTCTGAATTCATCTACAATGACGCGAATTTCAGGGATTTCGAGTGCAAGAAAATGTTCGTTTTGGGCACGGTTTTCGCGGAGTAATCGCCCCAGCTCAATCATTGTTTTAAGATGTTTTTGAGTGGTTTTATCCCATTTAGGACAACGTTCACCATCGATAAAATGTTGAACATCGTTATAATTTAAACTATGCGTAATTTTGATCCATGTGTGCATCCGTTCTGCGCTTAAAACTTTGCCAGTTTTCTTTTCAATTGTAAAGAAAATAGAGTGAGCCGCCCCTTTTTCGCCTGGAGTTAGACTCATCTTTTTGGTAAGTTCGCGCGGAAGCATTGGAAGCGTTCTGCCTGGTAAATATGAGGTAAAACAACGTTCGCGAGCCGCTTTATCAAAGTAAGAGTTAGCTTGAACATAACTAGCGACATCTGCAATATGAACCCCTAAAATCCATGTCCCACGTTTTGTCCCTTGTTCCAAACTCATAGCATCATCGTGATCTTTTGCGTCAAAAGGGTCAATCGTTAAGCAAAACAAGTCCGAACAATCTTTGCGATTGACAGATGTGGGTTTGAGTTTTGAGGCTTGTTCTTCTTCCTCCGCAGTATAGGGAGGAGGAATATCAAACGCCGCAACAACGGCATCTAAGTCCGACGAAATAGAACCCGAACTTCCAATGCGAGATACAAATTCAGCGACACGTCCATCTGGATGATTTTCAGAACTGCGTATGCGCACCATTACCCAGTCGCCAATTTTGGCATCTTGAACCGATCCCACCACTTGTATGGCTTGCGGAATCCGTTTTGAAAAAGGAAGAATACGTTTCCCTGAGAGGAGTTCTCCAACAAGGGTGTCACGTCCACGTTCAATCACGCGTAATATTCTCCCTGTTCGCCCCTTGGCGCGTTGCTCACGCGTTAACATCGCATCAGGAATCAGTACCGCTTCGACAATATCGCCATCAATCGCACCTTCCATATACTGGGCAGGGATAAAAATATCTTTTGATTTATCTTCAAGGGCCACAAAACCAAATCCTGACGGGGTTACCGTGAGTTTTCCTTGAAATCCTTGGGGGACAAAGCGAACCGATTGGCGCGACTTTGTTTTTTGTGGAGGACGCGACGTTGCTCTTTTGCTTTTTTTAGGTTTCATAGGTTACCTTTGATGTGACGATGGGGTATCGACCGTTGAGTGAAGGGACTCTCCAATATTATCGTAAGTTTGATCCATCTCTTTCCATGCTTTTTGCCAGTGCGAAACAGGCTCGATTTTAAGCGTAATCATAATTTGAACAATACGACGCGCCGCATTGACCGCCTGACGGGTTTTTTCTTTTTTGTGAATCTGAAGTAAAGAGTTCGCGCTTTTAATAAGCCAAACATCTGTAACGACTTGTTCTTGGGGATTTGCAAAACGTGAAAGAATGGGTGTCATGTACATAATGACCGCTTCTTTATCTTTATGGAGGAGTTGCATGACATGACCTAGTTTCCAATAAGTTTGCTCAGAAATATCGGTCGGCAATTTACGCGTATTCAGTAATTGAGAGTAGATGGACTGCGCTTCTTCAAGGTTTTTGATATCGAATTCAGCTGTTGCGGAATAATTGGCACACAAACAATCCCCCATACGTCCAAATGCAGTGGTGCCAATATTGTTATAGCTGTCAATAGAGGCGGCCGCACGATAATAAGGAATGGCTTTGGCAAAATCAGAACGTGCCGAGACCATTTCACCTAACATGAAGTTGATTTCTTGACGATATTGTGAGTCCATCTCTTCTTGAAGTAATGGGATTAACAATTCTTCGGCTAATTTGGGGGTGCCTGAAATCTTTAATACGCGTGCTTTCTCAATGGACGCGCGGACATGATGGGGCTTATAAATGGGTTGAGAAATAAAGTCGGTACTCAGTGCAATAATTGCATTGTACTCTTTGGTGGTTGCATAATAATTTAGCATCCAAAAAACGGCTTCAACTGCAAATGGACTTTCGGGATATTGTTTGTATAAATCGCGTGCGATATTTACTGCAAGTGCTTCATTGCCATTTTGATACGCCGTAAATATTTGAAGATACAACGCTTGTGGTGCTACACGATGGGTCGGGAATTTCTTTGAAAGTTGAACCAAATAACGATTCGCACGTGGGTAATAACTATGATAATAGGCTATTTTTCCTGCTTCAAGTAAAGCGAAAGGATAACGTTCTAAGCCTGAATCCATGAGAAGATAGGAGTCTAACCACGTTAAAGCGCTATCCGCAAATCCACTGGCTTCAAGTATTTTTCCTTTAAAGAAAATAGCATCGCTATAAAGTATATCTTGAGAAGGGGTAAGTAATAAGCTATCGACGACAATTAATGACGCTTTTAAATTGTTCGCATTCATGTAAATCATCAGCTTTTCAGTTAAGGCGCGCGCGCTCCATGTCGAACATTGCGATAATTGTGAAAAGGCATCAAGCGCGTCTTCACTTTTTCCTTCTTTTTGATAGACAACGCCTAAGAGGTATAGCGCTTGATTTTTAGATGAGGGCGTAATTCCTGAATCTTGAGTGAGATGTAACAATTCTTCATGCGCGCTCGCATACTGTTTTTCATCATAAAGTAAGCGTGCATATCGCCAACGAATATCGCGTTGTTCTTCTGCCGTTAATTTGGCTTGATTGAGACCGAATTGATAGGTCTCAGCTGCCGCTTGAATTTGACTATCAGTGGATTGGAGTTGCGCTAACGTTATGATTTGGAATGCAATATCTGGAGCATCAGGAAAGAGTCCCACATAGCGACCGCGCGTTAATATTTCATTTTTGGCGTCCTTAACATGTTTATAAATGGCAATAATGCGTAATAGTGCATCTGCACGATGCGACTCATTTTTTGCATCATGAAAAACATCAGTAAGGAGTTTTACTGCAATCGAATATTGATTAATTCCCACAAAACGATTAGCCAATTCAATCGCCACAGCTTCTGCGAGTAACGATTGTTTAAATGAGGGCATCAATTTCGCTTTAGTATAAGTTCTTTCCGCTTCATAAAGTTGAGAAAGTCCGGCTTGTGCAATTGCGGAGAGAAGCAAAAGATTGCACCGTTCGTCATCGCAAACGGGAATCGTTTCTTCAATCATGCGAGAGGCTTGTTGATAATAACCACTACGAATTAGAAAGTAAATTTTACGGAAACGGACAAACTGACCCCATCGCAAATTCAAATCATTAGAATTTTGAATCATTTGTTCAAATGTATTACAAAGCGAGAGCGCTTGATCCCATTCCCCTTTTTCTTGCGCGATGGCAATGCGAATGGCGAGGATTTGTGTTTCTTGCACTGCGTTTAATTTAGTATCAAGGTTCGCAAGACATAGGAGCGCGCTATCCATTTGATTTTCTAAGAGTGCAAAACGGGCTTTCGTCAAATAAACATCATTCGTGTCTAATTGATTGTGATAGGAGTCTAATAACGTTTTAGCCATCTCCAAATTTCCCATCCCTAAAAGGGCATCGAGTTTGTAATTGATGGCCTCTTTTTGTAGTTCGGGAAAAGCGGAAGATGAGTTATAAAAAATATCAAAATAGTGCAATGCCTCTTCGTAAAGACCATTCGTTAAGGCGACGCGTCCCAGCATGCGATATTTTAAAAAGGTGTGTTCCTGTCCATCCTCAATTTTAGGCTTGACGATCGACGAATCTGTCTCATCATTGGCATGAAGCATCATGGGTGAGACGAAACAAAGGGTGAAAACCCCTAAAGATGTGAGAAATGTGACAGGAATGGGCATGGACTATTATTCCGCTTCGTTGGAGGTTTCGACGGCATCTGCCTTAGGTGCATTTTTGGCACGAATCGCAGAAAGCACTTTTTCGACAACTTCAGGTTTTTCAATCATCATTTTGCGTGCAGCTTCACGGCCTTGACCAATTTGCTCTCCAGCAAAAGAGAGCCAAGAACCGCGTTTTTCAATGATATTGTTGTCAAGCGCAACATCTAAGATGCTGTTAATACGAGAGATACCTTCAGCGTAGGTGATGTCGAATTCTGCTTCTTTGAAAGGAGGTGCGAGTTTGTTTTTTACAACTTTAACACGTGCACGTGTTCCATAAACTTCGCCAGAGGTATCTTTGATTTGTCCAATACGACGAATGTCTAAACGCACTGATGCATAAAATTTCAAGGCATTACCCCCAGTTGTTGTCTCTGGGTTACCAAACATGACGCCGATTTTTTGACGAATTTGGTTCGTGAAAATCGCACATGTTTTTGAGCGGTTCAAAATCCCAGTTAATTTACGCATCGCTTGCGACATTAAACGGGCTTGTAATCCCATTTGTGCATCTCCCATTTGACCTTCAAGCTCTGCCTTAGGTACAAGCGCTGCAACGGAGTCGATCACAATCACATCTACCGCCCCAGATTTAACTAAGTTTTCCATAATGGTAAGTGCATCTTCACCGCAGTCGGGTTGCGCAATCAAAAGGTTGTCTAAATCGACACCAATTTTTTTAGCGTAACCAGGGTCAACCGCGTGTTCTGCGTCAATAATTGCACAAACACCACCCGCACGTTGCGCGTTGGCAATCACGTGTAAACAAAGGGTGGTTTTACCTGAAGATTCAGGGCCGTAAATTTCAACGATACGACCACGAGGGAGGCCGCCTACTCCTAAGGCGATATCCAAAGAGAGAGCGCCTGTAGAGATGGTGGGAATATCAACTTGTGCTTTGTCATCGCCCAAGCGCATAATTGCGCCTTTACCGAACTCGCGTTCGATTTGGGACATGACTGCAGTAATCATTTTATCACGTTCAGCATTTTTAGCTGGCATAGCGGAAGTTTTTTCGCTCATAATGTATATACCTTTCAAAGTTATTAAATATCAAGATCTTTAACGTTTGCCGCGTGTTTTTCGATGTAGGCACGGCGTGGCTCAACAATATCCCCCATCAACAATGTAAAGAGTTGCTCTGCTTCAATTGCATCTTCCATTGTTACGCGAATCATCTTACGAAGATCGGGATCCATTGTGGTTTCCCAAAGCTGATCGGGGTTCATCTCACCCAAACCTTTATAGCGTTGGATAATTAATCCCTGACGACCCAATTTTTTCACTGTATCAAAGATGTCCCGAAGATTCGTGAGTTCGAAAGAACGATCATCCGCTTCAATTGTCGCAATAATTTCGGTGCCTTCGTAAAGGTTTTTGATAGGAATATTGCGTTGATTCATTTCTGCGGCCAAATCCATAAATGCTTTGTATTCAAGGATGTGTGTGTTTGTGATACGAGAGTTGAGTTGGTCAACTTCTTCATCAGTGATTTCGCCTACACCTTTGGCCAATAATACATCTAGACGCTCTTTAAGGAGTCGGTCACGGTTTTCTTGGACGGCTTGAGCGGTGTGTTCTTCGGAGTAGCAATAGATATCATTGTAAGATCCATCAAACTCGCGAATGCGTAACCAATTGACAGGGAATTCGCCATTTTCTGAACAATTTGCCATATAAATTTCAGCATTGATTCCATGACGATGTAAGGAGGCTGAAAGTTGTTGTGATTTTTGGTAAAGGGCTAAGACATCACGAATTGAAGCCGTTTCAATTTCGGCGTTTCCGATGGTCACTTTAGTTAAATCTTCCACTCCGAGTTCGATGAGGAAGCTATCGAGTTGTTCTTCAGTATCAATGTAGCGTTCTTTTTTGCGACGACGCACCTTAAAGAGCGGTGGATTAGCAATATAGACATAGCCCGCTTCAATTAATGGTTTCATTTGACGGAAGAAGAAGGTGAGGAGCAATGTACGGATATGCGATCCATCCACGTCGGCATCGGTCATGATAACGATGCGGTGATAACGGGCTTTGCTTACATCAAAGTCTTCATTCCCAACGCCACAACCAATCGCCGCAATTAAGGCTTGAATTTCTTTATTTTCAAGAATTTTATCTAAACGCGCTTTTTCCACGTTTAACAATTTACCACGAATGGGTAAAATCGCTTGGAAAGAGGAGTCGCGACCTTGTTTAGCAGAACCGCCCGCAGAGTCACCCTCAACGATATAGATTTCACAACGTTCTGGGTTACGTTCGGAACAGTCGGCCAATTTTCCTGGGAGTGAGAAACCTTCCAACGCACCTTTGCGTTGGACGAGTTCGCGCGCACGACGGGCTGCTTCACGAGCACGTGATGCGGTAATCGCTTTCATGGTTACTTCTTTGGCAACCATGGGGTTTTCTTCGAGGAAGGTTCCGAGCATGTCGTTCATGACAGATTCGACGATACCGCGAACATCAAGGTTGGTTAATTTAGTTTTGGTTTGGGATTCAAACTGTGGGTTAGGTAACTTTACAGAAATAATCGCTGTCAAACCTTCACGAACGTCTGAACCACTCATGGCACCTTTGGCATCTTTGATAATACCGTACTTACGTGCATAATCATTGATGGTACGCGTTAATGAGGTTTGGAAACCTGTAACGTGTGTTCCGCCATCACTGGTACAAATATTGTTGGCATAACTGAAAATGCTTTCGCTAAAGTCAGAGGTGTATTGCATTGCCACTTCAACGTCCACATTTTTTTCTTCTTTATGAAGATAAATAACGCTCGGATGGAGTGCGGTTTTATTGGTGTTTAAGAAACTGACAAATTGGCTAACGCCCCCTTCAAAGTGAAACACTTCTTCGTGGATAGGATCTACGCGTTCGTCTTTGAAACGGATGTTTACCCCTTTGTTCAAGAATGCAAGTTCGCGTAAACGTTTGGCTAAAATGCTGCGATCGTATTCACGTTCTTTGAACATTTCGGCATCGGGTTTAAATGTCACGATGGTTCCGCGCTCAGAGGTTGGTCCTAACGCAACGAGTTCAGTGACGGCTACACCGCGTTCAAAACGCATACGATAGCCTTGTCCGTTACGACGAGATTCACATTCGAGCCATTCACTCAATGCGTTCACGCAAGATACACCCACCCCGTGAAGACCTCCAGAAACTTTATAGGAGTTGTTGTCGAACTTACCCCCAGCGTGGAGGACTGTCATAATCACTTCCATCGCGGATTTGCCCGTTTCGTGCATGTCGGTAGGGACTCCACGACCATTATCTTTGACACAGATTGAGTTATCTGGAAGAATGGAGACTTCAACGTAACTTGCATAACCTGCTAACGCTTCATCGATTGAGTTATCTACAACTTCGTAGACCAAGTGGTGCAAACCGCGTGTTCCTGTATCTCCAATGTACATTCCCGGGCGTTTACGAACCGCTTCTAAACCTTCGAGCACCGAGATGCTGGAGGCATCATAGGTGTTTGGATCATTCTGTTGGACTGTGTCGTCGCTCATTTCATACTCCTTATGAATTTGGGTTACTATTTTTGATTTGAATTAAACGATACTATATATACTATAATATACACCCACACGCGCACATATGCGAATGTGCTTTTCAAAAAAAATGTATCTTTTCTTCTAAAAGGGCTTAAAAGGGCCTGAAATGAGTCTATTGCCTTGGAATATCCCCCCATTAAAAGCAAATTTTGTGCTAAAGGGGCTTAAAAAGCGTTTAATGGGGTATTACAAATATGTTGCAAGAACAAATTAAGACGTGGCGTAATCTTGAAGTAACAAATTGCAAATGTAGGCGGGGAGTTGATCGGCAACGATGACTTCGTTGATATCTTGCCCGACAATTTCAACAGCGTCATGATCACGTTTCCATACCTTGAAACAGTCTGTGCTCACGCCATCAATCATTTTCTTGCACCCTTGGAATCCATAGCGTGCATTTTGATGTGCGCTACATGCGTTGGGACATCCAGATATGCGAATTTCTGATAACCATTTGCGTGAGAATGCAAAGAGATTTTCATCTTTTTGATTTGCAATTAAAGTATCAATAGAATTTGCAATTAAAGGGACATATTTTTCGGTGTTTAAGATGCCGATTTTACAAATGGTTGCACCTATACAATGTCGAATAAAAGATTCACTTGTCTCGCCTAACAACTCAGGATGATGATTTTCAAAATGCGTATAAAAACGAGCAAGAAGTTCATTGGGGAAATTGGGGATTAAAATATTTTGGTTAGCGGTTAAACGCAATGTTTCTATTTGAAAAGCTTTCAAACTCGCAAGTAGTTTTTTCATTTCAGAACGTGTAAAATTTCCACGCGGTACAAATAAGGTGATATGCGATTTTTCATTAAAGGATGTAGGGGTAATAGCGTATCGTAACCATATGTTTTTAATGGATGAAAGGGTTTGCTTTTGAGGCGCGATTATATTTGTATTCATGGGACTTGTTGGCGGTGGAATTTCAAATAAGGGCGCTTGATTTTGATATTGTTCAATAAAAGAGATCACTTGTTGTTTGAACTCATCATCGCCTAAGGTGCGACGTAAATGACGGAGTCGGGCTAAACTACGATTCTCTCTATTTCCGTTTGCATGAAAAAACTCCACAACGCCTAAGACAATTCCATTGAGTTGTTCCGGTTTAATATTTTCGATTAATCGAATCCCTTCTGCAGGATTTTTGCCAAGTCCGCCCGCGATATAAACATCAAATAAAAGTTCGCCATTAGACGTAAGTTTCTCTTCAAAACCGAGGTCTTGATAACGAGCCGTAAGCGTGTCGTAATGTGAGGCAATACCGATTTTAATTTTACGTGGCAAACTAAATGCCTTATTGATACTTGATACATAAGTGGTTAAGGCACGTGCGTAATCCATGAGGTTTCGTCCCCCTTGCGGATGAATTCCTGTTTCGCTTGTTACAAGAATGTTGCGAAATGTATCGCCTCCACCGCCAAAGAAAGAGAGTTCTGTATTGTTGGTTTCTTCAATAAGGGTTTTGGTATCTTGCGCATTCAGACCATGCAGTTGAATAGTTTGACGTGAGGTGAGGTGAAAGAAGTCTATGGCATAGGTTTGGGCGAACTGAGAAAGGAAGTCGAGGTTTTGAACTGATATTTCACCACCAGTAATGCGAATGCGTGCCATGATTTTACCATTTTTTTGAGGATAGACGCCAAAGTGCGAACCAAAAGGTTTAAGCTGATCTACTGTGAGTTCGCCTGCAATAATTTGATCTAGTGCGTCGAGAAGAGGACGCTGACGGGTTTGAATTTTTTGTCTGTGCATAAATGACTCCACGTTTATAATTGACGATTTGTGTTGTGTTGAATATCGTCGATTTCATTACATTTATAACATACCATTCTTTCTTGAAATAATCAAATTTTTTACGATTTTTTTTGAAAATAAAAATTTTTTACGATTTAAAAGCAAAATTTATGGGATGATTTTTTAAAACAATTTGATTTTTTAGGAAAACAGTTGTATACTAATAGGGTCTATTGTTAATTTAAATTCAAAAATGGAAAAGATGAAAATGAAAAATTTATGGATCTGTGTTGTTTTAATCGCGTTGTCTGGTGTCATGGTAACGCCTTCTTTGATGGGAAATGAAAAGAAAAGTGGTGCCACGCAATCCACGCAAACGAAAAAAGAAGATGGAAATAAGAATGTTAAACCGAAGTTAGCTGCAAAAGAAAAAGTAGTGTTTACCGAAGATTTCGACTCCGCAAAAGCGAGTATCGACCCCGCAAACCCCAATAAAAAGATTCCAAATACCAAAATTTGGAGACTCTGTGATCATTTCATGGTGGCTTGGGCTCAACATTTTCCAAAACCTGGCGACTATCAAAATGTAGAAATTGCGGATGGTTTTCTTAAAGTGAAAGCCTCGAAAGTAGATGGAAAGTATATTACAGGGGGCGTACGTACCATTAAAGGTTTTAAAAACAATACCCGCGTGGAAGTGCGCGCGAAAATGACGCATAAAGCGAAAGGGATGTTCCCCGCGATTTGGCAAATGCCGCTCAATGGTAAAACATGGCCTGAAAGTGGCGAAATTGATATTATGGAATGGGTTCAAGATGCTCCTAATCAAATATATCAAACGATTCACACGGCTTATACTCAAAAGAAAAATAAAAGCGGAGGCGGTCATACCAATGCCAAACCTGACAAAAACTTTGATGTCACGCAGTTCCATATTTATGCGGCAGAACGTACCACGGATAAACTCACTTTCTTTGTGAATGGCAAAGAAACTTTTGTTGTTGAACGCGATAAAAATTTAGATCCTTCTGAAGGACAATTCCCCTTTGCGGATCTCGACTTCGATATTATTTTGAACTGCTCATTAGGAGGCATGCTCTATGATAAAATGACCTGGCCCGGTAAAATAGATGACAGTGCATTACCTGTTGAAATGTGGGTGGATTGGGTGCGTGTGGTTGATGTGAGCGCCAATGTGCCTAAAGCATCTAAAACATCTTCAAAAGAGGTCAAGAAAAAATAATCTAGATCCAAATGTAAGGCGTTTTCGTATCGGATGATGCGGAAACGCTTTTTTTGTTTTTATTTCTTGCAAAGGTTAAACATAGAGATAAAGCAAATAAAAAAAGCGGAGTCCGTTTCCGAACTCCGCAACTCAATAATTGACTAAGGGTTAATCTTAGTAATTTTTAGCTTCAATCTCAAAGAATGCTTTAGGATGTGAGCAGATAGGACATTTTTCGAGAGCTTTGTTGCCTACGTAAATATGACCGCAGTTGCGACATTCCCATGCTTGAGGAGCATCTTTTTCGAATACTTTGTTGGCTTCGATATTTGCGAGTAATGCTTGATAACGTTCTTCATGACGTTTTTCAATCAATGCAACACCTTCAAATAAGCGTGCAATATCATCGAAACCTTCTGCTTTAGCTTCTTCAGCAAATGTTTTGTACATATCTGTCCATTCGCCGTGTTCGCCTGCAGCAGCAGCTTTGAGGTTCTCTTCTGTGGTGCCAATGCCGTTTAAGGCTTTGAACCAAAGTTTAGCGTGTTCTTTTTCGTTGTTAGCGGTCAATTCGAAGATTGCTGCGATTTGTTCGTAACCTTCTTTGCGAGCGACGCTTGCGAAATAGGTATATTTATTGCGTGCTTGAGATTCTCCTGCGAAGGCGTAGGCGAGATTTTGTGCGGTTTTGGAGGTTTTGAAATCAGTCATAATAGACTCCTTGGGTTTTTTGGGTTTTTGATAATGTTCGACACATTTTGTCGCTAACATTACTATAATACGCTTTTAGGCAAAAGTCAAATTAAAATTAAGAATAATTATCAATTTTTTAATATTTTACATCATTTTTTTCAGTTAAATGGAGTAGAACTTCGTTTTTGAGGTCAAAATCAGCAGGAAATACATTATTTTGGATTTTAACATTTTTAACGCGATCAAATTTGAATCCTACCTTTTGATAATGAAAAGGTTTAAAATCATTATTTTTGATGATGGTGTTGTTTTCAAAGGTGAGTCCGTCAATAGATTTAGCGTAAACGAGTGGTTTATCAAACATTTCAAAAGAATTGTTGCGAATCACAACGTTCGAATGGAAATATTTTTTTTGATTTTTGAGGTCGGGAATCTCAGGATAAATAGAGATAACTGCATTGGTAAACTGATAATTGGCTGTCAGTGCATTCTTAAATACATTATTTTCAATTAAAACATCTTTACATGCGCCTGTTTCATACCAGCCGTTGCAGTCGCCACACAGAAGAATGGCTGAACCATGCGTATGATCGAAAAAGTTGTCTGAACAGACCACTTTTTTGGGTGTACTAAATAAGGCTCCGCGCGCGCGATTATTGCGAATGGTATTATGTTTAAATTCCACTTCTGGCGTCCATGTTAAATTTTCAATGCCAAACTTTCCTTTTTCAG
>CAZIVM010000059.1:0-13800 GCA_964542845.1 uncultured Victivallales bacterium | reverse complement strand
AATCCCAAATATACCTTATATATTATAAAAAAATAAAATAAAATGCAAAAAAAACGAAATTTTTTCAAAAAAGACTTGAAAAAGTGGAAAAAAGTGGTAAATTAGTCTTAGATAGGAACGATTAGGAATAAATAGGAACGCGTAAACAGGACACATTAAACCATGTCAAATCTCCTCGATAACATTGCATATTTCGGCGATTACATCCATACTTTGGATGCACAACGTCGTATCGCTTTGCGTAGCGGTTGGAGAAGCAAAAGTAATGCAGAAACTTTCTATTTAGTGCCAGGTCGCGGAAAATATTTACAATTGATGCCCCATGAATACTTCGCTGACTTCATCGAAAAAGCGCGCAAAGTCTCTTTTGCAAATCATAGTGCGCAAATGAAATTGGCTCAATTTGCATCTCGTGTTAAAGAGTGCAAAATGGATAAATCGGGTCGTATTCAATTTCCTGCGGATATGTTAGCGCTTGCAGAGATTTCAAATGAAGCGATGTTGGTGGGTTCATTCTCCACTATCCAAGTTTGGAATCCTGAAAACTGGGAAGCAGAAAAAAATGCAACATCCGATGAGAGCGTTCTCGACGAAATTCAACGTATTAGTGAATCTAAAGATGATTCTATTGATGGATTCTTACAAGCTTTAGGAGGGAAAGCATAATGGAACAAATGAGTCCTCATACCCCTGTTTTACCTCAAGAAGTGCTTGATCAACTTTTAACCCGTCGAACAGGACCTTTTAAAATTATTGATGGCACCTTAGGTTATGCAGGGCACTCAGAGCGTTTCTTGCGCGAAAATCCAGAAGCCACCTTATTAGGTATTGATCGTGATGAAGATGCACTTGCTTTTGCTCGGAAACGTTTAGATTTTGCTAAAGATCGCGTAACACTTGTACATGGGTGTTATAGTGATATGGTCGACTTTGCAGAAGAGCATCATTTTACGGATGCAGATGCCATTCTTTTAGATATTGGTGTTTCATCCGCGCAAATTGATATTGCAGAGCGTGGTTTCTCTATTCGCAACAAAGGCCCCTTGGATATGCGTATGAATCGTCAGGATTCACGCACTGCGTCTCAACTCCTTAATCGTATTGATGAAGATGAATTAGTCTATATATTAAAAGAGTATGGTGAAATTCGCAGTGCGCGCAAGTTGGCATCAGCCATTATCGAATATCGTCAGCGTAAACTCTTTGAAACCACCGATGAACTTGTTGCTGTATGCAGTCAAGCCTGTGGTAAAGAGGGTGGGCGTGCGTTACCTGTGGCAACACTTTGTTTCCAAGCGATTCGTATTGCTATTAACGATGAATTGGGCGAATTGACCCGTGCGTTACCTGATGCGGTTTCTTTGCTTAAGGTTGGCGGTCGTGTTGGGGTGATTAGTTTTCACTCTTTGGAAGATCGCATTGTGAAACAATTCTTTGTTGAATCTGCCCGTGAATGTATCTGTCCGCCCCGCATTCCTGTTTGTCGTTGTAATCATCATGCTACTCTTAAAATCGTTTCTCGCAAGCCGATTATGGCTTCACGCGAGGAGTGTCGCGAAAATCATCGTGCGAACTGCGCGAAATTTCGTGTTGCTGAAAAAATTTAATCCACACCCTCCATACCCACACGCACGAAGAAAGGACATCCCAAACTATGAGACCCAGACACATCCCTAAACGAAACAAAATTGCACGCCGTCCCTCCGCACACGTCGGCTACAGCAAAGAACTTGCTATTACAGCACTTTTTTGCCTTGTATTGATTGTTGGGACGTTGTTTGCTGTCTTTTTGTATCAAAACATTCAAAGTGAGATTGTTCAGTTCCGCAAAGCGTATGAGATGCGTGAACGTGAAATCGTGCAACTTAAAAATGATATTAATCGCATGAATGTGGAGAATGCGAAACGCCAATCTGTCGAACATATTACGCGTAAGATTCGTGAGTTTGGGCTTGCGTTACGTCCGACAGAGCCTTCTCAAATTCGTGTCATAGAGCGTCCACGTTCTGTCACTGGCGATTACAATAATTTAAGTTCTTATACAGCTGAAGTTCCTGCGTATTCAGATTATCGATAAAAAACGGAGGCTATAATGGATGTCCCCTCCGATCGTAAAACAGAGCATACGAGTCGAATCATTTTTATAATTGTTTTGATTCTGGGTGTATTTGGTATTTTGGTTTGGCGTTTGTATGATTTACAAGTGGTTCAACACGAAGAGCTGCTTGCGAAAGCGAAGAAGCGTTATATAACTTCGGTGAAAGTGCATGCGTTGCGTGGTTCGATTCGTGATGTGCGTGGTCAGATTCTTGCCAGTGATGAGCCTTATTATTCGCTCACGGTTTCGCCTGCGAATTTTCCGCCGATGGAAAAAACGTGTTCGCATAAGAATTTTGCAGACCCGTATCGATGTGTCGACTGCGTGCGTGATCCCGTTACGATTCGTCGTGCCGCGCGCTTTTTTTCTGATCAACTGGGGCTGAATTATCCTACGTTAGTGGCGCAATTTTCGCGTACAACGCGCTCATCTCGTGTCAGTGTTATGCGGGATGGCGTAGCTCATATTGAAGAGAAAAAACGACTCAATCAATATGAAATTGTGTTGCGTGAAATCGACTACGAAGAAGGGAAGAAGTTGATGGAGCGCATGAGTGAATTTATCAAATTGAATCGTGAAAAAGTCCCAAAAGAACAGCGTTCAAAGGAAGATTTTAGTAAAGCGTTCAATCTTGAAGTGCGTTATCGACGCACCTATCCATTAGGGCGACTCCTTGCAAATGTGATTGGATATGTGAATATTGATGCAGAGAAAGCGATTGGTCAGAGCGGACTCGAAAAAAGTGCCAATGAAAGTTTGAAACCTTCGGAGGGGAAACGTACTTATGAGCGTACTTTACGTGGGACGGTTATTGCCGCGCAAGATGGTGTTGACGAACGTGAAGCCGCTGTCCCAGGGAACGATATTTTCCTCACCATTAATCAACCTATTCAAGCAATTATTGAAAACGAACTCGATAATTTAGTTTATAAATGGAAACCTAAATTAGCCTATTGTATCGTGGTTGATCCTAAAACGGGGGATATTTTAGCCTTAGCGCAACGCCCCACTTTCAACCCGAATAATCGCGCCACGTTCTCGGGACGTAATATTCAAAACTTAATGGCTGAGAATATTTATGAACCCGGTTCAACCATGAAGCCGATTCCTGTTGCAATGGCCATCGATGAAGGGTTAGTCACGGAAAATTCACTTTTTAATTGTGAAAATGGATATTGGGTCTATGGTGGAAAACCGCTTCGTGATTGTCACCCTTATGGGATGTTGACCACGCAACAAATTATTCAAAAATCATCGAATGTAGGGACTGCTAAAATTACGCTTTTACTTGGTAATAAACGTTTAGACGAGGGATATCGTCGATTTGGTTTCGGACAAAAAACGAATATTCCCGTCCGCCCAGAGAGTCGCGGACTCTATCTCCCATTGCGTCGTTGGAGCATGCTGACGCCTACGCGTATTGCCATTGGACAAGGGATTGCGGTTACCCCATTTCAAATGATTCGAGCTTATTCGGCAATTTGTAATAATGGACTTCTCCCACAACTGCGTTTAATTGATCGCATTACAGAGTATGATGGGGCGGGAAAGAGTTTTACACATCGTTATGAAACTGCTGCACCTCAACAGATGTTTAAGCATCCTGAAACCACTTGTAAGGCAATTACACAAATGATGCGTTCGGTATGCGAACAAGGTGGAACTGCGCGTTCTGCTGCTGTTCCCGGATACTACACCGCGGGAAAAACAGGGACGGCTCAAAAGGTGATTAACGGGGTTTACTCTAATACCAAACATGTGGGGAACTTTGTTGGATTTGTCCCTGCAGAGGATCCCAAAATTGTATTATTAGTTGCGGTGGATGAACCTCAAGGCTCTTCGTATGGTGGTGTGGTTGCTGCACCTCTTTTTGCCACTGCGGGTGAACGAATTATGAAGTATCTCCAAGTGAACCCAGATTACAAACTCGGAAGTGATGAAGATCCTGATCCAAAAAGAAGGGATCTGTTTGCAAAATTGCGTCGTGAAGGTAAAATCAATGACAATGAACCTGAAGAGATTCATTTAGCGGATGTATTGATTCCGATTCCTGTATCTGAAGGAGAAGATCCTGATGCGATTTTTGCCCCTGAAGAAAAGTTAAAACCCTTAGATGTCCAATTTGGTGCTACGCTTGACGAGGCCGATTTGCGTTATATGCGTGAAGTGGGCATTGCAACGCGTGAAGCCATGACGGATAGCGCAAGAAATCAAGGTGAATAATATGCGTTATAACTATACGCCGCGTTCTGAATTTATTGTTCAAGGTGGGATTCCTACGGCAGGGACAGTTTGTGTGAGTGGGAATAAAAATGCGGTGTTACCGATGATTGCCGCATCGATTTTGACCCGCGAAAAGGTGGTGCTTCACAACGTGCCTGATATTCTCGACTTGCATCAAATGGTGAGTATGGCGCGTCAACTGGGTGTCGAAGCGCATTTTGAGAACGAGACGCTGACTTTGTGTGCGCAAAAAGTAGAAAACCCTAATTTATCTCAGATATTGTGTGAATCGACACGTACTTCGATTTTGTTTGTGGGCCCAGTGTTAGCGCGTCTAGGTGAAGTGAGTTTCTATCCACCTGGAGGCGATGTGATTGGTCGTCGGCGCATTGATACGCATTTATACGGACTCCAAAAGTTGGGCGCAACCATTGATGCAAAACAGATTCCATATCGTTTGAGTGCCCCATTGCCGTTAAAGGGTAAAGAGCTCTTTTTTGATGAAGCCTCAGTCACTGCCACAGAACACATTATGATGAGTGCTACTTTGGCGGAAGGGACGACTGTTATTATGAATGCCGCCGCCGAACCGCATATCCAAGATTTAGGCGAAATGCTCATTGCCATGGGGGCTAAAATTCAAGGCTTAGGCACCAATACTATTACAATTGAAGGTGTAGAGACATTACAGGGTTGCGAACATACGGTTTTAGGCGATCACATTGAAGCAGGATCTTATTTAATTCTTGCGGCTGCAACCCGCGGAAGTGTGACAGTGCAAGGAATTAGACCGCGTCATTTTTGGATGGTGCGTCGTGTCTTTGAACGTTTCGGGCTTCAACTCGAATTTTCGACCGATTCGATTACACTTCCGCCAGGGCAAACATTGAAAATTACACCCGATTTTGGAAATGCAATCCCTGTGATTTCGGATGGTCCTTGGCCACAATATCCCTCAGATATGATGCCATGTACGATTGTGATGGCCACGCAAGCGCAAGGGACAGTGTTATTCTTTGAGAAAATGTTTGAATCGCGTATTTATTTTGTGGATCGACTCATCTCAATGGGGGCAAATGCGGTGGTTTGTGATCCGCATCGTGTGGTGATTTCGGGGCCTACAATGTTTAATCCTGCGCGCATAACCAGTCCTGACATTCGTGCAGGGATGGCAATGGTGATTGCCGCTTTATGCGCACAGGGAGAGTCGGTGATTCGTGATGCGGCTGTTGTGGCACGGGGTTATGCCAACTTGCCTGAAAAACTCTCAGCGTTAGGGTGTAAGATTCGTGTCGAAAACTAAAGGTCAAAGTCGAACATCATCAATGGAATTTGCGTTTTCAATTCTGCGTTAGGGATTTCGAGGTCGCGATTTTGAATTTTTTGAATGAGTTGATGGGCGTGTTGCGCTTGTTGTGACACTTTTTCAGGAATTGTATCGCTCAAATTGTGTTGATAAATACGCTCGACAACTAACGCGATAGTGATTTCATTGAGAAGCGGACTCTCAGGAAGCGGAAGCATATAAATTTTGCTCAGCATTCCATGGATGTAACTCTTCACTTCTTCAAGACGTGCTTCAACAAATGTGTTGGCATTGTCGCCTAAGATTTGCGTGTATAACGCGTTACCCATATAAAGGGATATATCGTTGGGGGTGGTCATGATGAAACTCCATAAGTAGATAAAAGAAATAAAAAAGGGCGAGAAAACTCGCCCAGAATTTGAACAACGATTATTGTCCGCCACCGTAAACAAGGTGTGGAACTGCTAAAGCAGCTGCGCCACGCGCAAAGGTGCCGTAAAGGTTTTCGTTATGACGGAAAACATATTCGCTTTCGGGGGCATCAATGCGTGAGAGCGAGGGTTGTTCGCGTTGTTGAAGGATGATGGGTTTGATGACATCTTGAGTTGACATCAAATACCATTTATTGGCATGGGTCCCTGTTAAACGTGTCGAGACGATCACTTTGGCGGTTCCATACATCAAGTTGTCGGTCAGCGTGCCGTCTTCGAGCATGAATTTAGCGTCGACAATTTTGCGGGCTAAGGTTTCGTTACTTGGGCCGACGACTAAGGTGTCAGGCACAACATTTAAAGGCGCGCCTGCATGGCCTGTATAGCCCATCATCGTGTTGCGTGCTGTCACATAGTTTGCATGAGATAAGTGGCTTGTTGTTTTGTTGCAAATGGTTGAATTATCGCCATAAGTTCTAGACGTAGAGAAGAATGCGGCGTTGTCGACCCAGTTGTCTGGGGTACATAATGCATCAAAGATGAGATCGTCCCACAAGTTTTCGGCGGATTGACCTAACCCTGCGACTAATACGCCATAGATTCCTACTTGATCATCGGCAATGGCGTTGCGACTCACACGGACGGCGTTTTCAAAATCTTTGTTTTTAACAGCGAGCATTTGAAAATTGAGTTCTTCAATTTTGCGTGGACCAATCCATTCACGCATTTTGCCGAATTGTTCAACGATGGGGTAGTTTTCGATGGTAGAGTTGCTCTGAATAATCATGGCAAGATCTTTGTAGAGTTGTGTCGCTTTTTGCATTCCGTCGCGAAACTGCATCCGGAAAGAGGTGTAGAGGGTATCAAGAGTGGTTTGAGTTAAATGAATTGCGCTCATAATTTAGGTGTCTTTCGGGGTTAAGGATTAAACAAAATAGTTGCCAATTTCGAGACTAATTTTGCCGTCTTGGCTATCGATAAAACGACAAATGCCCGCAACGACGCTATTCGTGCCTTCGCTGCTAGATACACTTGTGGCATTTTTGATATAAACTTTTTTGTTGATATGGGCGGCAGTTACCGCGTTTGTGGTGTCGCTATCCATTGCAAAGCAACCACTTAATACGAATACAGTTTCGCCCGCACCTGCGTTATTTTCTGCGATACCCACGACTGTTAAGTTTGTGGCATCAGATGGGGTGACTGCTTTTCCTGTAGTGGTATCGAGGGCAACCATTTCGCCTTTATTGATGGTGTGACCCGTTTTGACTGAGAAGTGGCGTACGTAACGACTGCAATTAATTGCATATTCAGTGATAGATTTAGACATTGAATGCTCCATTTTGAATTTGTGAGATTTGTTCTTCGGTACAACCCGACATACGAAGGATGTGTAACGTCTCTTCGTTTAACGAGTTGTGTGTTTTATTTTGGTCGTGTAATTGAATTTTCATCTGATGCGCTGGTCCTGGATGTTGAGAGGGGAGGGCATCCAAGAATTGTTTAAACCCTTCGTAGTCATGAAGCGCTTGAAGTTGCGCCCAATCGTGTTGCGATTTGACGAGTTTTCCAGATTGTATGGCTTGATGAACCAATTGATCGGCAAGGGCTTTTTGTGCGTGATTGGATTGTTGGATTAAAGACTCAATCTTAATGATAAGCTTTTCAGCGTTAGCTGTTTGTGTGAGTGATAGCAACTGGGAGAGGGTGTCGCTCTCTTTTTTTTGCGTGTCGGCGTGAACCAAAGGGGTGAGCCCATGAATGGCGGGATGATTGGTTAATGCGACAGAGTGCAAGGCAATGACGCGGGATTCTTGTGTGAGAATGACGGGCGAAAAATAGCGATATTCTCCTGCTTGAAGATAGGTAATTGCGCGTTCACTCCAACGTTTAATATGGGCATAAAGACCATCTTCTTTCGTGACAAGTTGATCAATCCAACCTGCTGCTGGTGCTTCGATGCCCTGCAAGGTTTGGTGTTCGTAGTCGATCACCAAGTCGCGTTGACGGTTTTTAAATTCCGCACACACGTTTTCTGCGCATGGGGTGTCGAACATAAATTGTTGAATCACGCCTTCATGCGTATAGGTATTTTCTCCATATTTAAGGAGGCAAATTTCTTCGGGAATATGTGTCATATCAATTCCATTTGAAAAGGGGGTTAAGATTTAGGACGGATATTTAACTAGAACTGTCAACCAAACTTTAGTTTTTTTTTTGAAAATACTTGTTTTTTTATACCATGTGCTATATTATCCGTAATTAAAACTTTTCGTTATAGTTTTATGATTCAAACAACAAAGGGGATTATTATGCAAAAATTGCGTACTTCTTACTGGGCAAAATGGGCTTTGGCTTGTTTTGTATCGTGCTTTATCTTCACCGCTTCGGCCGATGTGATTAAAATTGTGCCAGATGCAACCGACTCTGTCTCAAATGGTGTCGCGCTTACCAACGCTATTGACTCTCAATACACTGCTGGTGGCGGAATCATTTATCTCGGCGCTGGGACATTTAATGGCAACTTTGAAATCAAAAATGGCGTCAAGATTTATGGTGGATTCACAAGCGACTCTTCAGGTTGGATCCACCTCACTTCTACTCGCGATAGCAACCTCACCATTTGTGATGGAAGTTTAGCCGAAAATTCGGTCTTCCGTGCCACGGCTAAGATTACTGACACTGCTATCTTGGATGGTCTCACCATTCAAAACGGACGCACATCAGGCAATGGCGGAGGTGTGAATGCCTCAGGAGACGTTCAAGTTAATAATTGTGTCATTACAAAAAATTATGCAGGTAGAAACGGTGGCGCAACAGAACAAGGGTTTATCAATAATTGTTTGATCACGAATAATACGGCAAATAGCAACGGTGGCGGAACAAATTTAGGAACTGTATCTAATTGCTTGATTCAATACAACAAGACGCTTAATGGATATGGCGCAGGTTGTTGTGGGGGCGCTATTTATAATTGTGTGGTCGTTTATAATGATGCGGCTTGTGATGGGGGCGGGATGGATTCAATTGGTGTGGCAGAAGACTGTGTCATTTGGGGAAATACAAGTGGTGATTTGGAAGATGCCCAAGTGTATGATGTTTATGAAGAGAACTTAATCAACTGTGCCGTCCAAGATGCCACTGTATATGCTAACAAAATTACGGTCTCTTTAAGTGCAAGTAATGAAGCGGTTACTGGCCCCAACTTTGTAGATGTCGACGATATCTCTAAAGGTGTTTATAATTATACCCCCATCTTAAATTCACAAGCAACGTTTTTACCCCGCGTAAATTCAGGGCTTTATCTCTTAACGCTTTCCAATGCCACGGTCTCTCCCGCAGTCACTCGTATTGAGGAAGGGAAAAAATTAACAGTGAGTGCGGTTAAATACCCCTCATTGATCTTTAATCATTGGGAAGTTTCAGGCATTGATGTTTCTGAAAGCGATTTAACGAAGAGTCCGCTCAAATTTGAAATGCCAGCGAATAACGTATCGGTATCGGCTATTTATGAAATTCCGCTTTATAACGATTTCTATTATGTGAAAATGGGGACAGATCCTGTTCAAAATGCTGAAGTATTAAATTTGATTTTATCCTCAATTCAACCCACAGATACATTACGCACGATTTATTTAGGTGAAGGAAAATTGCATGGAAATTTCCCCTTAATCAATGGTGTACAAATCTATGGTGGTTTTACAGGTGATTATAAAAAATGGAACCATGTAATCTCTGTTCGTGACTCTAAATTAACGATTTGTGACGGACTCGCTACAGGCTCAGTGTTTGCCAATAAGACAGGGGATATTGAAGATCTCACCTTGCTTGATGGTTTAACCATTCAAAATGGAAATTCCGAAGATGGTGGTGGTGTTTATGGAAATACAAAGAATGTGATTGTTCGTAACTGTATTGTCCAAAAAAATATCTCGATTGATGATGGCGGTGGAATTTATAATGCTACTGTTGAGAACTGCATTGTTCAATACAATACGGCTCAAGATGATGGCGGGGGCTGTCGTAATTGTGATGTCTCTAACAGTATTATTCAATATAATACGGCTCAAGATGGTGGCGGGGGCTGTCGTAGTTGTGATGTTACTAACAGTATCATTCAATACAATACCGCTCAAGATGATGGCGGGGGCTGTCGTAGTTGCGATGTTACTAACTGTATCATTCAATACAATACCGCTCAATATGGAGGCGGGGGCTGTCGTAGCGGTGATGTTACTAACAGTATCATTCAATATAATACATCGCTAACCTCAAATGGTGGCGGGATGAGGTCTGTTGATGTGGCAGAAGACTGCGTCATTTGGGGAAATACGAGTGGTGATTTGGAACATGCCCAAGTGTATAATGTTTATGGCGCGAACTTAATCAACTGTGCCGTCCAAGATGCCACTGCAGATGCTACCAAAATTACGGTTTCGCTTGATGCAAAAAATACAGCGGATAATGGGCCTCAATTTGTAGATCCGAAAAATCCAATGAAAGGGCTTTATAGTTATACGCAAATTCTTTCGTCACAAGTTACCTTTATTCCACGCATTGCAAGCCCAAAATATCGTTTTGTAGTGAAAAATGCAACCGCGAATGTGACATCACCTGTCGCTCAGAAAAAAGCAGTAACGGTCAATGCGAACACTTATGTGGGCGCCACCTTCACACATTGGGAAGCCACTGGATTGGATTTAACCCCTGAACAAATCACGGTAACGCCCTTAAAGTTTGCCATGCCT
Organism: uncultured Victivallales bacterium; assembly: GCA_964542845.1. Lineage (GTDB taxonomy): Bacteria > Verrucomicrobiota > Lentisphaeria > Victivallales > CAZIVM01 > CAZIVM01. The sequence continues at coordinate 2,994 of CAZIVM010000059.1, read as the reverse complement.
GATACCCATGTGACTATCAACGCGTGTTTCGCTTATCCGATTGTGAATGACGCACACGTTTTAGAACCCTCTCCAAAAGATCCTGTGGCGAATGGAAAGAGTCTTGCAGTGCTTATTGATATGGCAAGTCGCGCGGATACACTTCGTACCATCTACTTGGGTGAAGGGACATTTAAAGGTAACTTTGCCATTCAAAATGATGTCAGTATCTATGGGGGATTTAGGGGCCCATCTGCGTTTTGGAATCATGAGACTTCAAGTCGTGATTGCACACTCACCATTTGTGATGGGAGTTTAGAACAGCAATCTGTCTTTAGAACGTTTAACTCTATCGATGGTGCTTTATTAAATGGATTAACGATTCAAGGCGGTTTTGCTGAGTATGGCGGTGGTGTTTATTCACATACACAATATGTAGTTTTAGAACAATGTATCATTCAAAATAATACAGCAAAATATTCTGGTAGTGGTGTTTGTGGCGCAAGTATATATTCCTCTGTGATTCAAAACAACCATGCTGAATACGAGCCTGGTGCAGCATGTCATAATACGCTTACAAGCCAAAGTGTGATTATTTCTAATACGTCAACTTATGGCTATGTCCCAGGGTGCGATGCATCTAATCTTCAAGGTTCTATTGTTTGGGGCAATCGTTCCTTGAAAAATCAATATTATGAGCAAGTTGATGAAGGGTCACACACCGGATGCGCTATCCAAGATCAATATGATGCCTCTATCAATCTTGATCCGAGCAATATGGCTGAATATGGCCCCCGTTTCGTGGATCCGACGAACCCCTTGAAGGGCATCTATAACACCTCAAAGATTGCTCTTGAATCGATTGCCGATTTCCTCCCACGTGTTGACGATGTCGTGATCGTGGCTAATGTGCAACTCTCCCCTGCGTTAGATTATCTTTATGAACAACGCTTAGATAGTAAAGTTATTACGGCAGATCTCTTTGATTTAGGCTTAAATCCCGTGACGGACTCTCTCTTTAGTTGGGTAGAAAATGTCAAAGTGAGAGCTTCTGGAAACTATCTTGCGTTTGTTGCGTCTCCTGCAGGTTCGCTGGAGTTCTATATCCCTGTAAAGATGGTCCGCTTAAATGCACCTACTCTCACTAAAGCAACTTATGGTAGCACCGATACTTCGATTGTTCTTACATGGAAAGCACCGAAAGATGTGAAGTTTAGCGATAAAAGTGTAGTGCCTGTAGAATATTATAAGATCTATGAAAATGGGTCATTTGTCGACTCGGTGCCTTTCGGTGAACTCACATGGACACACGAGTATGCTGATTTTAATCGTAAATTCAGCTACACCATTACTGCGGTTTCGACGGATGGATTTGGGGAAAGTCTCCCTTCCAATGTGAAATATGCCCCCAACGCTTATACCCTTGGAGATTTCGATGCAACCGCAACCCAAGGAACACTCGCGGGTAAAGTGAAAATTTCATGGCCTAAAATCGCTTCCCATCCCAATTATGAAGTGATTGTGAAGGGGGAACCCGTCTCCAAAGCAAACGCAAGAGGAAATTCATTTACCTATAACGTCTCCCCTGCAGATGAAGGTAAAGAAATTTATTTTACGTTGAATATCTTTAATGCCGACTTTACGGATACTGCCACAGCAGGTGTTTATGGTTATTCGATGCTTGCACCACCGAAAATGGGCAAGGTATATGCTAATCAAGATATGATTTACTTCAATTGGAAGCCCAATCCAAAAGCGGTCAATACAACACGTTATGTTGTGGTTCGTAGTTTGTCTAAGGATTTAACAGTATCATGTAAATATACCACTGTTGATTCCCCTTTAGATATTCATTTCGATTATGACGCAATCCCAGGAATCACTTATTATTATGCGGTCGCTTGTGTTGGAAATGCGCAATCCAAATATAGCGCGCCTGTGAAAGGGACGCGTCTTATTCAAGATGTGACCGAAATTGCTGCTTCACAACGTGAATTTAAAGCGCGTATCGAGGTGCGTTGGAATGAAGTTGTTGGGGCAAAATCGTATCGCGTTTATCGTTCGGCTACCCCCTCTAAAGACGATGCAAAACCGATCTCAAAATGGATGACAACGCGTCAGTTTACGCACAATGATGATGATATCGACTATCTCCAAAACTATTATTACTTCGTCGCGGCTTCTTTTGCTAAAAATGGGAAATCTCCCACGAATTTAACAACGAGTGCCATGGGGGCTTTAGCTAAAGAAAATATCAATTATTCGGATGTAAGTGCAGGGGTCTATTTTGATCCGCTCTATACCCACGAATTGGCATTTGATGATGCGGTAGATTCTAAATTTACAAAGACGCCGTCTGCGTATTTTGTCTATACGGATATGACTGCGACCAAGCCTAAAGCGAAAAAATATACCTTAAATGTCGAAAAATTGACCCATGAAACCGATTCGATTCAACTTTGGAATCAACATCTTATCCCTAAGTATAATGTTAAAGAGTTCAAAGCATGGACAAAGGCGAATAAGTCAACGTTAAGTTTTATAGAATTCTATAGAAGAAGTGACGCGATTTCGGATATTTATGTGGTCTCAAAGGATCGTCGTGATGGTTCAGATTTCCATGGACAAAATTTGGCCTCTTATCGTAAGCTATCACATTGTGCGCCTTCTATCAATTATGTGGATAGTAAATCCTCTCGTACCATAAGTTTTGCGCCTGATTCTGAATTGATTATAGAAGGTGAATACTTCGGGACTTCTGTGCCGAAAGTATGGTTGGAATATTACGATGAAACGGGTACGTTGAAACAAGTTTTCTGTAGGGTAACTGCTGATCTTGACAAAGATCCTGTCACTCAATCAATGGTTACAAATCGTGCTGGATATAGTCGCATTCGTGCCAAAGTCCCATCCACATACAATATTCAATATAATAAACACACAATTCTATATTTGGATAACGGGAAGGACTTGAGTGGGTTTTATTCAATATTAGAATAATTGATAATATTAGAA
>CAZIVM010000058.1:0-13881 GCA_964542845.1 uncultured Victivallales bacterium | reverse complement strand
ATAATATTAAAAATTCATACAAACTCTATTTTGAAAATAATTTAAAAGAAATTATTGAAGATTATTAAGTGATTTGAGGAGGGATAAGGGCGAGATAAGGGAGTTCGCGATGTGGGTCAAGACCAAATCCAATCACCCAATCTTCGCCGGAAAATGTATACCCCGTGTAATCTGCAAATGAATGTTTATTGGGAATATCACGATTTAATAAAGTACATGTTTTCAAAGACAAAGGAGAAAATTGGTGTTCCATCCAAAGCTGAAGCCAGTGCATCGTTTTCCCTGAATCGAGCAAATCATCCACCAATAAGATATGTTGATTCGCCACGCTCTTATACGCCGAATCAATATCGACATTCAACTGAGGATGTTCTGCAGGGGAAAAGGAGTCCCCGTAAAAAGAGACCTTAAGCAATGTCTCTTCAAAATCAATGGTAAGATGCGATTTTAACGCATTTAAAAAGGGTCTACAGCCTTCTAAGATCCCAACTAAAACCACTTTTTTACCCTCATAATCATGATTAATACGTTCCGCAATTTGTCGGACACATAGATTAATTTCTGTTTCACTAAGAAGGACACGATGTTCGGGAAGATGATTGAATGTCATATTAGTTTTCATCCGACCAGACTGCAGGAAGTGGTGAACTCAAAAATTTCATAATGCGATCAAGAATATCCGGAGACGTTTTTTTGCTGTTCTGCAGGAGGCAATAAGCGGTTTCTGCATGCGCGAATAGCTTGCACCACATCTTTCGCTTTTTTATATCGATTGACTTTGTTCTTGGCCAACATTTTTCCAAGAAGCCCTTCCACATCTTCGGGAATATCCGCATTAATGCGACGCGGTGCGGGCGGGCGACAGTTCGCAATACTATTCATCATCTCAGGGGTTGTATCGCCATAAAAAGGACGACGCCCTACAATTAATTCATACGCAACAACACCCAACGAGAAAATATCCGATTGAGCATCAGTTTCACCGCCTGTAATCACCCCTTCTGGTGAAAAATACGCAGGAGAACCAATCAATTCATTTTCAATCGTCAGTGACGAATCTTCTATACGCGCAACTCCAAAGTCTGTCAAATGCGCTGCACCGAGTTCATCGATCAAAATATTGGCAGGTTTAATATCGCGGTGGAGAATCCCTTTGGCATGGACCGCCGCCAACGCATCCGCCACTTCCTCAAGCATACGCAATTTGGAATCCAAATCGGGTGAACGTTTCATAAAATCATACATCGTGCCACCATCAATATAGTCCATGACCATATAAGGGAGCTGCGTCTCTTGGTGAATCCCAAACTCATATATTTTAACAATATGTGGGTGATCTAATGCCGATAAAATTTCCGCTTCTCGTAAAAATCGTGATTGTAAACGCGCATACATATTTTGCGTGTTGCATCGACGTAATATTTTAATCGCACGATATTCACAGTTCTCTAGCATCACAAGGAAAACCGCTCCAGCCGTTCCATTTCCAAGCACTTTCATCAAAGTGTAATCTTTAAGAAGTTCTTCAAAGTCGAATTGACAGTTTCCGAAAACGGATTGATTGAGTCGACGTCGATACTCGGCTTGTTGACGTTGCATGGCATCCTCAACCGACTTCAATAATGAGAGCAAATCATTTGTATTCAATGGTTTCGGCAAATAATCATACGCCCCGTTTCGCACATAACGCACTGCATCGGCTAAATCGGGTTCGCGCGCCGTGATAATGGATTCCATTTCAGGATGTTGCGAACGAATATAGTCGAAAAGTTCTGTCGTATGATCTTTCGCAAGTCCCACATCCAAAATCGCTAATTCAAAAAATCGTTGATCCAGCAATTCACGCGCACGCCCTGCACTCTCTGCCCAGGTTACATTGTACCCTTGAACTTGCAACATTGAAGTGACAAATTCTTTAACCTTTGGGTCAATATCCACAATCAATACACTCACGCGCGTCTCATCATAATCAGCAACCTGAGTCTTTTCAGGATCTTCATCCCGTTTAGGCAAAGGCGCGAGCAGAATGTTACGTCGCGTGCGTTCTAACTGTGTGATAATGGGCAGTTCGTCGGTCATAATTTCTTATTTTTGTGGGGCTTCAATCACATCGAATCCAGTGAAGGGACGGAGCACTTCAGGGATAACCACAGAGCCATCTTCACGTTGGAAATTCTCGAGAATTGCAATAATACAACGATCTGTAACCGCTGTTGCACTAATGGTGTGAACAAAACCTTTGCTTATTTTGTTTTTGAAACGGATATTCAAACGACGCGCTTGGAAGTCGGTCAAATTTGTATTAGAAGTCAATTCGCGATAAGCGTTGAATCCAGCAAACCAACCTTCGATATCATATTTACGATAGCCTGGTGCGCCCATGTCGCCCACGCAAACATCCACCACACGGTAAGGAATGCCGAGTTGTTGAAGAATGAACTCTTCATTGGCTAAACATTCTAAATGATGCTGTTCAGACATTTCAGGTGTACAGAAAATAATTTGTTCAACTTTATGGAATTGGTGGACACGGAAAATCCCGCGACTCGCCTTCCCATAACTCCCCGCTTCTGTACGGAAACAAGGTGTAAATGAAGTATATTTAAGTGGGAGTTTATCACCATCAAGAATTTCGTCCGCATGATAACCGACGAGCGTTTGCTCCGAAGTCCCAATCAATGCGATATCCAAACCTTCAATTTTGAATGATTGATCCTTAAAGAAGGGGAAATAACCCGTACCGAAAAGCGTTTTTTCGCGAGCCGTACAGGGTGTCATAAAAGGGGTAAATCCACGTTCTGCGAGCACTTTTTGTACCCAGAAGAATGTGGCTTGCGCTAAGATGGCACCTTTGCCAACCCAGTAATAGAAACCTGTTCCAGCGACTTTGGCACCACGTGCTGTATCGATAATGCCTAAAAGGTCACCGAGGTCTTGATGATCGCGAGGTTGGAAGTCGAATTTAGGGAGTTCGCCAACATGACGAATCAATTTATTGTCTTCATCGGTGTTTCCATCGGGAACCGCAGGATCAAGCGCATTGGGGAGCCATGACATTTGTTCAAAAAGTTGAGCGTCAAGCTGATCGAGTTCAGGCTCAAGAGCGGTTAATTTCTCTTTGATTTCCTTGACAAGATCACGTGCGGAAGGATCGTCTTTACAACGTTTACTCAACGCGTTACGCTCCGCTTGCATGTTTTCTACTTGCGTACGAATTTCGCGAATTTTCTTGTCTAACACCACCATTGCATCAATATCTGCATCGCAACCACGACGCACACAGTTGGCTTTTAAGGTTTCAGGATTTTCGCGTAACCATTTAATGTCGATCATTTTATGACTCCTATATTTTGAAAGTTTAGATTATTATTAACGTTTTTTAAGATTTTTTTTGAACTGTGCCACTTCATCACGCACACGCGCAATCACTGCATTGTCATTCGGAGATTTGGCAACCTCCATCACCCAACGCACAATTTGGGGCATGTCATCAGAAGTTGCACCTTGCGTAGTGATTGTAGGTGTACCCACACGAATCCCTGAGGGCGGTTGCGATGAATACAACTCATCAGAGGGGATACGAATGGGGTTCACATTGATATTCGCAGATTCTAATGCATTTGCAATCGTTATCCCATCAAATGAAGTGGGGCGCATATCTAAAAGTAACATGTGAGAATCTGTTCCATCTGTAATTGAGCGAATTCCAAACGATTTGAATGTTTCGGAAAGCACTTTTGCATTTTGAACTACTGTTTCTTGATAAATTTTGAATTCTGGAGCTAAAGCCTCCTTAAATGCAATCGCTTTAGCTGCAATAACATGTACAAGGGGTCCGCCTTGAATCATGGGGAAAACCGCTTTGTTAATACGTTCAATCCAATCTTTTTTGCAAAGAATCAAACCGCCGCGTGGACCGCGTAAAGTTTTATGCGTCGTAGAAGTGACCACGTCCGCATAAGGGACAGGGTTTGAATAAATTCCAGCGGCCACAAGACCCGCCACATGTGCCATATCAACCACAAGCTTTGCCCCCACGCGATCTGCAATCTCACGGAGACGTGCAAAATCGATATTTCGCGGATAAGCACTCCCACCAGCAACAATCATTTTGGGGTGATCACAAAGCACCATTTTTTCAAGCACATTGTAATTAATCAACTCGGTATTGGCATCGAGTTCGTAAAAATTCACTTTGTATAAATTCCCACTCACATGATCTTGAGAGAAGTGTGTAGAGTGTCCGCCACGCGCAGGGTTCAGTGCCATCACAGAATCCCCAGGATTTAAGAAAGCGGCATAAACAGCAAGATTTGCCATACTTCCAGAGTAAGGCTGAACATTCGCGGCTTCAGCGCCAAAAAGTTCACAGGCACGCGCAATCGCCAACGATTCAATTTGATCAACCGTAGCGCAATCAGGATAATGACGGTGTCCAACATCTCCTTCTGCGTATTTATCGGTTAAATAAGTTCCAGAAGCCGCTTTTACACCAATGCTGGTTTGATTTTCGGAGGCAATTAAATCTAAAGTGACTTCATATTTTTCATAACCTGTCATAATCATTTCTGCGAGTTCGGGATCTGAATGACGGATTTGTCCAACGGGAAACCATGCGCCGTTTTCAATCATCTCAAGACGTTTCACATGACGCGAACCTTCAAAAGGGGTACTCAACCATGCATCTAAAATCTCAAGTTGTTGTGTCTCATCTGCATAGTCAGCAGGCAACACCAAAATATTACTGCAGTTATGACAACGACTTGCACGCGCAACAGCAGGCGAATACGCGACCACAGAACGGACGCCACTATAACGGTTTGCAGCAATTCCCATGCCCACACCCGAACGACAAATTAAGAGTCCGACATCCGTCTTTCCCATCGAAACAGCGCGTGCCACAGGATGTGCAAATTCGGGATAATTATCTTTCGCATCGAATTCATAAGGACCACAATCAACAACACGAATCCCTTTAGATTCGAGAATGGGGATGAGTTTGCATTTCAGTTCATAACCACCGTGATCGGTACCGATAGCGAGCGTGAGGGGCGATTTGCCTTGCCAGTCTTGTATTTGCATGGAATAAAAACCTTGGATAAAATTAAATATTTAAATTGGATTTGTTAAACTCAACAATAGATAAAATAGCGCAATTTTGCAAATAGTCAAGTCAAATTCAAAAAAACTATGTAGTTTTTCGCGCGCCCCCGCACGTATACGTGTAAACGTTATGAAAAAACTAAACGATTTATCTTTTCACAAGAGTGAGAATCATTAAAGGGATCGGGCAATTTCTGCAGCGCCCAACGCCCCAGTAAACTGCGGATGTTCTGGAACTAAAACGGTTTGTCCTAATGCGCGTTCAAGGGCGTTTTTCATTCCGTCGATGAGCGCAACCCCTCCCGTGTAAACCACAGGGGTTATCACGTTTTGTTTTCCCACCATTGAAACCACACGAGCTGATACGGCATTTTGCACGCCCACAAGGATACGCCCTGGCATCACGCCTGATGCAAGGAGCCCGACAATTTCTGTTTCGGCAAAAACAACGCACATGCTACTCATCGTTGCAGGCGATTCAATCACATCTTTATCATTCACATATTCGGGAAAATCTTCAATAGGAATTTGGAGTCGATCTGCCACAACTTCTAAAAAACGACCAGTCCCTGCGGCACAACGATCATTCATCATAAAGTCGCGCACTTTACCTGTTTCGCTCAGACGAATCGATTTGGAATCTTGTCCGCCCATTTCAATAATGGTGCGCGCATCGGGAAAAAGTTGGTGAATACCCTTGGCATGACATGTAATTTCAGTCACACGTTGATCGGCAAAATCGATGAGGTGTCGTGCATAACCCGTGGCGACAATTCGACGCGAAATATCATCTGGAATTTCAAGACCTCTCATAAGGTTTTCGTACTCTGAACGGACAATTTCTGCTTGGGCAATCCCTTGCGACACACAGTGTCTGGCTAAAACATCACCCTCCGCATTCAACACAACAAATTTAATTGCACGTGAACCCGCATCAATTCCTACAAAAATTTCTGGATTCATAAACGACGTTCCCTTGCCATTTCAAACATCGCTTCGAGTCGCACCTTAATGCGTTCGTTATCCGCAGGCGAATAGTCCGTAACCACTTTTAAGTAAGGGACATCCAATTTTTCATCTGCCAATTTTTTAATATTATAACTCTCCACTTCATAAGTGATACACGCATGCCATGCTAAGTCAACAATCGCCTCCACACGATAATCTTGGGTCAACTGCGAAATCAAGGTCTCGCGACGTGTATTTGGGGTCATGACAGAACAGGGAAGATGGAAATATTTTTGTGCAATCGCTTCAAGCGGATCAGGATGCGTTTCATCAATATTATCCACCAATGGCTTAATCCCACTGCAATTCTCAATCACCACCACTGTCGCGCCTAACGACTCAATAAGCTCCATCAAACGATTTGTGCCATGAGGCGTTGGCACCCCCGTAAGCATCACGCGAACTGGAGAACGAATTGTACGCGGTTCATCTGGAAGAGAAAGGGCGGCATTATAAATTTTTTCATATTGTTCTAAGTCGCTAGGGATGTTGGAGATAAGACTACACATTGAAAGGAGATCATATCCGGAATAAGGAGGCGTATCGCGTTTCATCAGTTCGGCAAGATTTCGACGAAGATTTCGCTCATGATTGCCTGCACGAATTGCCTCACGCAATTTTTCGTCGGTAATCTCAACACCATACTTCGTTTCCAATTTCGATTTGAGTTTTCGTAATTCAGAAACCCAATGTTGCATTGCATCGGGATCATCCACTTTCTGCGGAAGTTCCAACACATGCATTTCGCGCGATTCAGACATAATTTCATACATCTTTTTCTTCCCATCACACGTCGTTTCTGCCACAATTAAAGAGGCCCACTCTAAAAAAGGATTTTGCCCTGTGATATGGTAACCAAAAGTTGATTTAATCAATGGACAAAGATTTGAGGGCAACACCGTTTCTGCTGGCGGAATGGTGTCGGGAGAACCTCCACACAAACATACCGTCAATGCCCCTGCCGCACGCATAAGTTCTCGAGGGGTAAATTCACACATAATTCCCACCATGGGTTTGCCTGCGTTGATGTGCGCTTCGGCGTAATCGTAGGCAATATCTACCATATCGTCAAAATACGAAATATCTTTTTGTAAACTCATGTTTTTCCTTTCAATCAGTTAATTATAACTCATATAATATAAAACCAATTTAAGAAAAATCAATAATTTTCAAATCGAAACAGAATGAATAATGCGTAAATAAAATTAATTATTGTTTTTTTTCTTCAATTTCATCTAAATTTGAAGGATTTTTCATCGCGTCTGAAAGATAACGAATGGATAGGAAAGCCACGATAGAGCCGACAGGAATCATACATGCAACGATTCCAATCAATAAACCAATACGCACCGAATTTTGCGTCGAACATTTTGGAATACCGGAGATGATACTGTACTGCACCATCAAAAACAAAGTATAAGCAAGCAATAAGAAAAAAGTAAAACAGCTCAATGTAGATTCTTGAAACTGTACATAGATAAAGTATATCCATACCGCCAAAAATAGATAACAGAATATTTCCCAACCTTTTAACAAACGATATAATTTGACACGTGCATCCATAGCTTCCTCCTTTTTAACAATTTCCCATTTACTTTAATATAGCATGCAACGTACAAATTTCAATAAAATTGCGCGTTTTTTTCTTTATTTCTTGATTAATTTGTGAAATGGGTGTATTTTAAAGCATCAATTTCCATTTACACTAAACTTAAACTGAGGAGTCCAACATGTACGTAGGTCGTATTGTCATGGTCGGTCGCACTGCCGACGGTAAAAATGTAGCCGCTTATCGCGTTTCTTCACGCTCATTCCCTAATCGTGAAGCACGCATCAACCCTGAAACCAACGCAATCTCAATCATGCCTAAAGCTGGATTTGAAGGCGACTTAGCAAAAAACCCCTATATTGCCTACAACTGTGTGCGTATGGCTAAAGATTGGGCAATTGTCACGAATGGTTCACAAACAGATCCTATTGCTGAAAAAATCATTCTTGGAATGAATATTCGCGATGCGATTACCCTCTCTTTGTTGGCAATGGACTACGAAAAAGATCATTTGAATACCCCCCGTATTGTTGCAGCAGTTCCATTAACAGGAGATGTGGGTTATTTAGGAATTGTCCGTCATGATGCAGTATCCGTCATGCCCGTGAAGCTCGAAGCTGGAAAACTCTCTTATGTTACAACCTATGAACATAATGTTCCAGGGCAATATCTAGGCGAAGGCTACACCGCTAAAACAGCAGAAGAAGCTTGTGAATTTATCTTTGCTGAAGGTGTTTTTGCCGATCTCGAAAAACCCGTAACGGCTGCGGCGGCTGTCGCAAATGGCGATCAATTCGAACTCGCAATTAAATAAGTTGTTCATACTTTAAATGTTCATAATAAGGATGTCTTAACAGACATCCTTTTTTATTTTTAAAATTTAAAATAAAAAAAGCACCCTTTTTTTGGGTGCTTTCTTTTTAAGGCGTTAACGTCAAATTACATTAAACCAGGAATATCAATTCCGCCTGTCGCTTCTTTCATGCGCATTTGAATGCGCGCTTTAATGGCAGTCACGGATTCATTCATTGCATTTTTAACGGCACGTTCAAGTGCTTCGCTGTTGCCCAAAACAGGTGAATCCTTTGCGATTTTTACATCAACCACAAATAATTCTCCGCTCATCGTAACTGAAACACCATTTGCACCATCATTGACCGTTTCTGTCATTTGTGCAATTTCAGCTTGTGCTTTTTTTAAGTTTTCTTGAATTTCTTTGGCTTTAGAAGCCATGTTCATCATATCTTTCATGTTAGAAAAAATCGACATTTTTTACCTCATATGGGGTTAGTTTTTAATATTTGGACTTCATTTGTTTGATAATATACTACTTTTTTAAAAAATTGCAAGCGCAAAATTAATGAATATCCACAATTTCTCCACCAAACAAATCCATCGCTTTTTGGACATAAGGGCGTTCTGAAACGCGCAGTATCTCTTGATCAATATTGCTTGCCGTGAGTTTTTGCTTTTGGATAATCGGTGCAATCCCTTTCTTGAACTGAATCATCAACTGCGTAATTTCACCATCAGTAATACGTTTCAAACAATTATTAAGCGTTTGATTCATTTTAATGACAATTTCTGCATGTTGATTTTCAAACTCTTCATCAAATGAAATCAAAAGATTATGCGCACGAATTTCGTTAGGGGTAGCATCTGTCATCACACTATTCAATGTAGGGTTCTGAATATGTTCACGCACATCAGCACGGAGCGCATCCCAAAGCGAACGCGGTGTCCAAGGTTCTTGCGCTGACACGGGAACATCTTGGGCTGTCATAATAGGTTCATCATCAAAAACAACTTGTGTTTCTTCAAACGAATCCACAACAGGTTCATTCTCGATGGATTCAGCCTCAACTAAAGGTTCAACCATCGCTTCGGTTTCTTCTTCGATTTCCGCGACTTCATCCATCGAAACAGCCTCTTCTTGAACAACAATTACGGGGTCTTCAAGAACTGGCACTTTATCCTCTAAGAGTTCATCTACAATTTCTGCGGATGGATCAACAGTCACGGCAGAATCTTCTTTTTTATCTTCGACAAAAGGCCATTGATTTAATAAAGGATTATCTTCACGAATCGGCGATTCAACAGGTTCAAAATTTGGAATAGATGAAGGGGTATCATCAATATCAAACGGTGGCATATCTTCAGGCATTTCAACGATAGGAGCACTCTCAAGCACCGAACTATTTTCAACGACAATTTCGGTAGAATTTTCGATATTTTGATGAACAGTTTCTGTTTCATCCTCAACCATATCCTCATGTTCTGTTATCGTCTCAACCGCTTCATTTTCAGGAACATCCGCACTTTCGATAACAATTTCATGAATATCAACAGAAGGTTCTTCTTGTGAAACAACTTCGACAACAGGCTCAATCGTTTCCGTTTCTACAACAGCAGGAGTAACCATTTGAGGCGCTTCAACAACCTCTTCAACGGTTATGACGTCTGAATTAGTCGTTTTTTTTTCTGTCTTTGAAATGTTTGGGGATGTTGTTGGAAAAGAAAAAGGCGATATTTTGAGTTCTTCCAACGGCGCAAGATCGCCCGTTTCACGCACTTTTTGAATTTGTGCAAGAAGATCATCAATGCGCACAGTGAAAGCTTCGCGCATCGCTTTAAGCAACGCGGTTTCAAGGAAAACTTGTTTATTTAAGGCATTACGCAAACCATAGCCCATAGGCGTTAACGCTTCTAATAAAGATTGAATACGTGAAGGAATAATGCCACGCCCCAACGTTAAAAGATGATTCACTTGTTCTTGAGAAGTCTCTAAAATTGTTGCGGCATCTGGCACAGTATTTGCCAATAAAATGCCACGGAGTTGTTCGATCAACTCTTCCAACAAGGTTTCGAGATTGCGTCCTTGCGAAGAGAGGGCGTACAACGCATGAATCACACCAGGTCGATTATCAGTTAAAATAGCTGTTAAAAGTGCATCCATCTCTTCGGGAGAGGTCAAGCCAAACAATGAAAAGATTTGTTTTTCATCAATCGGTGCATCACTGCCAGAGAAAAATGTAATTACTTGATCTAGAAGGGATTGAGCATCACGCATACCCCCATCTGCACTACGAGCGATGGCTTCAAGCGCTGCCGTGGATACAGGAATTTTTTCAACTTCCACGATGTGGGCAAGACGTTGCACGATAAGATGGGTTGGGATGCGACGTAAATCGAAGCGTTGACAACGCGAAATAATCGTCGGCAACACACGATGAACTTCCGTGGTTGCAAAAATAAATTTAACATGGGGTGGGGGTTCTTCAAGAATTTTCAAGAACGCATTCCATGCCGAAGCACTTAACATGTGAACCTCATCCACAATATAAATTTTATAACGGGAATGGACAGGGGCAAATTGCGCTTGTTCACGCAAAGCACGAATATCATTAACAGAGTTTTGACTCGCCGCATCAATCTCAACAATATCAAGCGACGAATTATTCGCTACTGCAAGGCACGATTCACATTTGCAACAAGGTTCTCCATCCTCAGGATGCAAACAATTTAAGGCTTTTGCTAAAATACGCGCCGTGGTTGTTTTTCCAATTCCGCGCGACCCCACTAAAAGATACGCATGTGCCGTACGGTTTTGTACAATGGCATTACGCAAAGTGCGCGTAAGATGCTCTTGTCCAACCACATCCGAAAAGCGCATTGGGCGCCATTTACGTGCGATGACTTGGTATTCTGCCATTGGAGTGCCCCCTTTTAAATTTGAATTGCGTCCAGCGCATCACCTAAAGATGTTAACGATCCTTTGGGGGGCGGTGGGGTTGCAGTTTTAAATGTTTCTTGAATAATTTTACGTTGCAACTTGAAAATTTCGGTTAACCCTTGTTTCGCCAAAGCAAGCATTGATGCAAGTTGCTCATCATCAAAAGGTTGATGTTCTGCTGTTCCTTGAATTTCAATAAATTTACCCGACTCCGTCATTACCACATTCATGTCAACTTCGGCTTTGGAGTCTTCTTCATAGCAAAGATCAAGGCAAGGGACGCCGTTGACAATCCCCACAGAGATCGCTGCAACCAATTCGCGCATCGGATTTTTCGACATCACCCATTGATTCACCATGCGTTGAAATGCGGTATAAAGCGCAACAGATGCACCCGTAATCGACGCCGTGCGTGTGCCACCATCAGCATCCATCACATCGCAATCAATATAAACTGTGTTAGGCCCAATCGCCTCTAAGTCAATAACACTACGGAAAGAGCGTCCAATCAAACGTTGAATTTCAGAAGTACGCCCTGAAGGCTTTCCTTTATTAATTTCACGTTGCATACGTTGATGCGTGGAGGCAGGAATCATTCCATACTCAGAAGTCACCCAACCGCCAGAAACTTTTTGAGCGCGCATCCAACCAGGCACGCCACTGTCAATCGAAACAGCACAAATCACTTTTGTACCACCGCAGCACATTAATGTGGATGCTATGGGATGAGATAAGAAATCGGGGGTGATCGTAATTTTGCGGAGTTGATTGGGTTGTCTTTGATCTTTTCGTTTCATGATGCACCTTAGATTATAAAAAAAGACCGGTTACCAGAGTGTCCTACAGCACTCAAACACTTTGCACGGAGCTGCTTGGTTCCCCACCTGACTCGGTTAGCAAGCGTTCAACGCATAGGTTCCAGTAACCGGAAAATTTATTTTTTGGTTTTCGTTGGTTTGGCTTTCGCCTTTGGTGTTACTTTAGAAGCGGCTTTTTTAACCACTTTTTCGGCAACTTTTTTTACTTTTGGAGCTGCTTTTTTAACAGCTTTAACGGCCTTAACCACTTTTGCAGCGGGGGTCGTTTTCACTTCAGGTTTTCCTGCTTTGGAGAAACATTGAAGAATTAAAGAGAGCTCTTCACGGAGTTTTTCACGCGCAATAATGCGGTCAATTAACCCTTTAGCTAAAAGAAACTCAGAAGATTGGAAACCTTCAGGAAGCGTGGCTTGTGTGGTATCACGAATCACGCGAGGTCCAGCAAAACCAATCATCGCTTTAGGTTCAGCCACAATCAAATCCCCTAAAGAGGCGAAAGAGGCCGTTACACCCGCATAAGTCGGATGTGTCATAATCACAATATAAGGAAGCCCTGCTTGTTGATGACGATGCAATGCAGCAGATGTTTTTGCCATTTGCATCAATGAGAGCATTCCTTCATACATACGTGCGCCACCTGAAGCAGTCACAAGTACTAATGGAAGTTTTTTTGCAGTAGCCACTTCTGTAATGCGTGTAATTTTTTCACCCACAACAGAACCCATTGAGGCCCCCAAGAAACGGAAGTCCATCACCCCTAACGCATAAGGATTACCTTCAAGCGCAGTGGTTCCACAAATCACAGCATCGGTTAAACCCGATTTGCGTTTACTATCTTCGAGTTTTGAAACATAAGAAGATTTACCTTCAAACTTCAAAGTATCGATTGATTTCATTTGAGCATCAATTTCTTTAAATGCGCCTTCGTCTGAGAGAAGTACTACGCGGTCGTAAGCGGGCATGGGATAGTTGCTCCCACACTTAGGACACATATATAAATTTTCTTGACGCGCTTTAATATAGATGGTCTCTTCACATTCAATACAACGGTCCCAAAGTCCTTGTGGAATTTCTTTGCGACGTCCGCCCTGGAGTTTACCCCAATACTCGCCAGAGTATGGCACTTCAGTTTGAAGCTCATCATCGTTTAACTCGGGCAGATCATCTGATTCGTGTTGTTCAACGGTAATGATTAATTCGTCTTCAATCTTTTCAATGTGTTTATTCATAGAGACACCTCATATATATTTGCGTCATTGCTGATTTTTCATAAGTTATAATATACCCCTTTTTTGCAAAATGTTCAAACGATTTTCTAAATTTTTATTCAAAAAAAACTTTTTTTCTTGATTTTTAGCCTATTTCAACTTGTTTTTTTCACTTTTAACTGGTACATTATTATAAATATATGCGTTAAAGAGTTAGGAGATCTCATGCTTAGTTATATCATCAAACGTTTATGATCCTGAAAGAGATGTTGTATATAAGGAGTTTGGTATTGAAACTATTTATCCTGCATACTTGGAATCTGAACAAGTAATGAAGTGGTATGGAGGCAAAGGCGATAATGAATAGAGAAGAGAACATTCTGTTAGTTGGTGGTTTTAAGAAAGCTAAGGCCCTAACTAAAGTTTTAATAAAAAAAGGGTATAGGGTAACACCATCAAATT
>CAZIVM010000057.1:0-14011 GCA_964542845.1 uncultured Victivallales bacterium | reverse complement strand
GTCCACTTGACATACTTTCCGAAAATCAATTTTAACACAAAACGGGATATCCCCTCGCATAATTGATTGTTATTTCTAATGGACAATCTTTTATGAATGTTTTTTTATGCTTTCCGAAATTCTAATGGATAACTTCATCCATGTTTTTAAAGGTCTCCTAAATGATTAAGATTTATTTTTAATTTTTAAAATATGCTTTTCCCCCAAAAATACGCACTGCATAATACATAAGAATGCGAGGAATGTAGTTTACTTTGTCAGTTTTAAGTACACAAAGAAAACATAAATCCGCTTCTTTACGCGGCAGTAATTGTGTGGCATAAAGATAATCATGCAATGCGCCAGCGCGTATATATTGTGGATGGTGAGGGCATCCAAGAAGTCTCCAAAAAAATCGTGGAATACTTGCGCCGTCAAACTGAAATTTTTTTGGAATCTTTACTTTAATGCGCTGTTGATTTTCTAATATAATATGAAGATACCAGTCTTGTGCAAGTTCATAAAGGGGAGTTCGTGAAATTTGAGGACGCATTGCAAAAGGGGTTAATGCATAAATATTAAGAGGTTTAAGGGTATAATATGGAATGATCTTTTTCATTTTACTCTCTCTTTTCATGAAGCTGAATGGTGTAACCATTAATTTGCGTATCTGTTTGAATACAAAGTTTGATGTAAGTATCCGCTTCTTCAAAAAAGACTTGGGTGTGTTCTCTTACATTAATCACGAGTTGGTTTCCGTTGAAATAGCCATCAATTTCAGGTAAGAGCTTCTCGCCCACAAGGCGAACAGATCCGATCCGTTCGCCTCGTTGGAATACAATGGTATTATGACCGCATCCGTTGATTAACGCCAATACAATAATTAATAACACGAGAATCTTATACTTCATTATTTCCCTCATGATCTTCGAGATACGGAGCGATTAAAAATGTTCCGCTATACCCTGTCGGGATATTGATAGGCATAAAGCCATTTTCATCAATGTAGATAGAAGTTGGAGTTGTGTCGCGCCAATGATCGATTAAATGGATTGTTTTTTCACGTAACCGCTCTCCAAAACAAATGATAAAACACTGTTCTGATATTTCTGAATCATACCAAGACCAATGATTAAATGTTAAACCTGTGAAAAGATTGAGCATTTTATAACATTGCATATAAAATTGATAGAGTGTTTCACGATTTTGAGTTTTAAGTTGATCTGGTGTAATAAATTCGGTTTGGCCGAGTTGTGCGAGGGTATATTCCGCCACATTGTATTCAAATTGAGTGGAAATGTAACCATCTTGCGGTAAATAGGTTTCATTGATATTTCCTACATGATAGTGGCCCATATCTTCAATATAGTTACTTTTGCCGATACCAAAAGGATTACAGAGTCTGGCATTGTAGCTATTATTTCGAGTGAGGTCGCGGGGTTCTGTTCCAAAAATAAATTGATGAACGCGCTGATACCATTGAAATTCTGGCATACTGTCAGGTTTGGGGAATGGCGTCGGAGGGATAAAAATATTCCCGCTCGGCGGGGTGGTCCATACCAATTGACGTCGCGATTCAATCGCATGCCAAAGTTGCATCATGATTTCGTATTTAGGAACGCCAGAAAATTGACCTGTTGTAAAAGCGTTGTGCCAGTTCATAAGAAGTTTCTCCAAGGGTTAGGGTGTAAGATTACCTAACCTTTGGATGTCAACCTCTTTACAGGCTTATAAGCAAGTGGTGATTAAAACGGTTTCTTCTTTTTCGGATTGAAGTGTAACGTTTTGTAAAGCTGCAGGTAATAATGCGCTTTCTCCGTGTGTTACGGGATATTTATCGCCATTTTCAAGCGTAATTTCAATGTTGCCAGAGATGGCAGTAACGACAATGCTTTTGTCGATATTGGGCAACGTAAAAGTTGGGGTAAACTTGACTTCTTCTGCGATAAAATAAGGATTCTCTGGTGAGAGTAAACGTTGTTTAGCATCGCTATTCAAATTCGTATTGAGAATATATTCCATTTCGCTTCGAACAGATGCGCACGCTTCATCAATATGGAGTTCGCGAGGATTTCCTTTGGCATCGGTTCTGCCCCAGTCGGATACGCGATAGGTGGTATTGGAGTTTTGTTGAACTTCAAATAAGAGGTTCCCTCCGCCAATCGCGTGAATTAAGCCTGAAGGGATAAAAAAGGCGTCGCCTTTATTCGCTGGAAGAATATGGAGATCTTCGCGAATGGCATCAGACTGTATTTTTTGTAAGAACGTATTTTGTGAAATTTGATTTTTCATTCCGCAAATGATTTCTGCATGAGGTTGATGTTCAACCACATACCAAATTTCTGTTTTGGGTTCTGCGCCGTGACCCAAAATGCGACAGCTCTCAATGTCGGGGTGAACTTGAAGCGATAAAGGATCGCCTGCATCAATCCACTTTAAGAGAAGGGGGAAACGTGTGGATGGATGATTTTGACCCAAGATTTCGTCGTGAAATAACGACATCATTTCGTGAATGGTTTTACCTTGATAAGGACCATTTTTAACCACAGATTGATCATCATCTCTATCGGATATTTCCCAAGATTCCCCAACAGGTAATTCGGTTTGTGGTAACTGACGTGGAAATGTTTTCGGGAGTAAATCTCCACCCCAAATTAAACTTTTATAAATCGG
Organism: uncultured Victivallales bacterium; assembly: GCA_964542845.1. GTDB lineage: Bacteria > Verrucomicrobiota > Lentisphaeria > Victivallales > CAZIVM01 > CAZIVM01. The sequence goes on along the minus strand of CAZIVM010000057.1, from coordinate 11,359 downwards.
CGCGAAGATTAAAGGGTAGGGGATAAATTTTTCCATTATTGATCTCTAAGGGTTACAATTTTATAAGGATGGGGTTCGATATATTCTGCTAGCGTTTGCGCTAACTGTTGGGCGAGTGGATGATTTTCTGGATCCCAATTGATTCCTAAAATTTCGACTGAAAAACGCTCGGAGGAGGTCATTTCAATGGAGATAGGAAATTCACTCTCTTGCGTGAGTAGTTTGCTTGCAAGAATATGAGCGTGCGTAATGAGTGCGCCAATAGATTCAAAATGTGCAATTAAACTGCTCTCCATGAGCGGGGTTTCCAAATCAAATTTTTGAACCAGTTTGATCCAATCAATTCGGAGACGCAATACAGGGAAGAGTTTGGTAATTTCTGTGAAATTCATCACGCCCGAACTCACCCATGAAAGTAAAGGTTCATCAAATGTACGCAAGAGGGTTTCGATGGATATCACTTCTTTTTGTGTATTGAGTTGTGGTAATTCTACAACGGTTGGCGTTTCATTTTGCGTCTGACGATGCAAGTTGCGTGCAAGCTCAATGATTAACTCGTCTGTGGGGCACACAATGCGAATGGTTTGGACAACTTGAAAAATTTTATCGGCTAATGCATTGAGATGTTCAGTTAAAAAGCCTGTAAAGTGATGATGGAGAAGTTTTTGGATATGCGCCAAGGATCCCGGCGGATTGGGATTGGTATGGGTTTGGAGTTGGATGTAGGTTTGGGCTACGGTCGGATATCCTGTTTGGGCAAATACACCAGCAATGAGTTCGTGAAGACGCTCCTCGCTGATTTCTGCGCGATCTTCTGGAGAGAGTTGACTCATCGCAAATTCGATACTTGCGACCACCTCGTCTGCAATAGAGGCTTGATGTCCAAATCCTGAAAGAAAGAAAGCTTCAGCAAGCTCTGTTTTGAGTCGCAACGGATCAAAAGGGACGCGTTGTCCATCTTTATATGCAATCATCCAAACAGCAGGGTTAAGCGCAATCATTTTGTCTCTTTCGGGGTGGGTGAAGATTGAATTTCAGAGATGAACTCCGTGATGTCTTTGAATTTACGATAAACAGAAGCAAAACGAATGTACGCCACTTCATCTAAATCTTTAAGGGCTTCCATCACGCGATTCCCAATTTCTGTTGTACTCACTTCGCGTTCAAATTCGGATTCAATTTTAGAAACGACGTTGTGAAAAACGCGATCAATATCGATAGGCGCAATGGGGCGTTTCCAACACGCTTTTTGGATACTTCGACGAATCTTTTCATGATTCATATCTTCGCGAACACTATTTTTTTTGACCACTTTGAGTTCGAGATTAAGCACCTCTTCAATTGTGGTGAACCTGTAACCGCAGTCGATGCATTCACGACGGCGTCTGACGCCTGCACCTTCTTTGATTGTGCGCGAATCAACAACTTTGACATCTGTTTTTTTGCATCGTGGGCATTTCATGAGTTGAATCCTTATACATTATTAATATTGTATCTAATGTACTTCAAAAAAAAGTTTTTTCAAGTTTAAATACAAAAAAACCGCTGCTTTTTGAAAAGCAACGGTTTGAAAAATCGCTGAGGATAAAGATTAGCGAGCGTAGTACTCAACCACGCTAATGGTTTGAGCATTGACTGGCACTTCTTTTTCATCGGGAACGCGAATTACAGTCACTTTGCAATGGTCGCGGTCGATTTCGAGGTATGAAGGAACATTTGCAGAACCCATACGAACGATATCAGCAATAGAAGGTGAACGCTCTTCTACAATTGTTGCCACTTGACCAGGGCGCATTTTGTAGGATGAACGGTCAACAACTTTACCATCAACTAAAACGTGACGGTGGCTGATGAACTGTTTTGCAGCAAAGATAGATGGTGCAAAACCAGCGCGGAAAATAACGGCATCTAAGCGCATTTCGAGTTCGCGAATTAAGTTTTCATTGGTCATACCTTTTGCTGCTTTAGCGCGGATATAAGCCAATTTAAGTTGTTTTTCGCTGATGGCGTAGTGGCCTTTTAATTTTTGTTTTTCGATCAAAAGTTCACCGTAGTTCGATAATTTCTTTTGACGTGCGTTTTTGCCGTTAGGGCCTGATGGATAAGGGCGTTTAACGCTAGGACATTTGGGGTCACCCCAAATACAGCCACCGATACGGCGACATAATTTGTGCTTTGCACGACTTGCAGTACTCATTGTACGATCCCTTTCTTGGGTTTAAATTTTTTCTCGCTACGGGAAGGTGTCATGCGCAATGGGGCCTTTCCCGCAGATTTCGGAATAACTAATATACTCTACATTATCAAAAAGTCAAGTCTCATTTTAAAAAACATTTAACTTTTTGCTATTGCGACTTGAAATTTTTCCTTTTGAGGGTATATTATATAGATTATGAAAATCGAAAATAAGCAGAATTTATACTGAATATCTAAACAAAACCCCAACCCTTTGGAGTCATTTTATGAACAATGATCATCTCGAAAAAGCACGCAAAGTTATCCGTGACCCCCGCGTTTTAACCATCGTGGCATCTAAACGTGCTCGCGCTTTGGCTTACGGTGCTCATCCTTTAGTGCTTTGCACTGAAAAAGAGGCTGAAAATCATATCGATATTGCTTTACGCGAAATTGCTGAAGGCCGTATCAAAGCGATTAATGTGCCAGAACACACCAATATTCGTTAATTTTTGAGGAGATTTATATGACACAAAAAGCACAAGTTGCCATGATCATGGGAAGTAAAAACGATTTCGCACATTTGAAATCGGGTGTGGCAATGTTGAAAGATTTTGGTGTGAGCGTAGAAGTTCGAGTGATGTCGGCGCACCGCACACCTGCTGATGTTGTTCAATTCGTCAGTGAAGCTGAAGCAGAGGGAACACAAGTCTTTATCTGTGCTGCGGGCATGGCTGCTCATTTGGGTGGCGTGGTGGCTGCACATACAACGCGCCCAGTCATTGGTATTCCTTTGGCTTGTGAACCTTTTAACGGACTCGATGCGTTGTTCTCAACGGTTCAAATGCCTCCCGGTATCCCTGTTGCTACCGTGACAGCAGGGCCTGCAGGAGCGAAAAATGCGGCGTTGATTGCGATTTCAATTCTCGCGCTTCAATCTGAATCGCTTGCACAAAAATTAAAAGATTTCCGCGAAAAACAAACGGCAGAAGTGCGTAAAGCAGATGCCGCTTTACAAGCAGAAATCGCTAACGCATAATCCATTATTGTTGCATATTCTACAGGAGTCGTGCTCCTATAATGGTGGAATAACTTTTAATTGGCGTGTATCTCCTTTAGGTAGGGTACACGCTTTTTCTATTTATTGAAGGATAGACTACTATGGATACTTTTACAGAAGTTCTCGGAAACGACCCTGTTTTGGGTGAAGTTCAATCGATTGTATTAAAAAGCAATCATTTTGATTCCCAAGTGCGTATCATCACTTTGGGTGCTGCTATTACGCATCTTTATGTGCCCAATCATCATCATAAATGTACCGACGTTGTGTTAGGGTTTGATGACTGGGAAGATTACAAAGAAAATAATGCTTATTTAGGGGTTGTGTGTGGTCGCTATGCCAACCGTATTAAGAACGCTCAGTTCTCTTTGAATGGAAAAGAATACAATCTTCCTGTAAATAATGGTCCAAATGCGTTGCATGGCGGACTCCAAGGATTGAGTCGCAAAAACTGGTGCGTTGAAGCGGTGGTTTGTGCTGAGAATGAAGCGAGCGTGACGCTCTCTTGCGAAAGTGCGGATGGCGAAGAAGGTTATCCCGGCAATTTAAAAGTGTGGGTGACTTATACGTATACGAACGATTTGACCTTGCGTATTGCTTATCGCGCAGTATCGGATCAAGACACTGTTTTGAACTTGACCAATCACACTTATTTTAATTTAAAAGGGGAAGGTGCTGGCAATATTTTGGGACACTTTTTGCAGATGGATGCAACGCAATATTTGGAGTTAGACAAAGATTGCTGCCCGACTGGCAATATCTTAAATGTACAAAATACCCCTTTTGATTTTCGCAAAGTTCATGATATTGGATTCCGTATTTACGAAAATAATCAACAGTTGAAAGATGGCAAAGGCTACGATACGTGTTTTTGTTATAAAGCAAATGCGGGCGAACTCCAACGTGTTGCAACATTGTATGAACGCGCTTCGCATCGTCGACTCGATGTTTATACGGATTTACCCGCTGTTCAAATTTATACGGGGAACTGGTTAGGCTACATTGAAGGAAAATCGTTATACCATGATTATGAAGGTGTTGCATTAGAAACACAACATTATCCAGCCTCTCCTAATTTTCCTGAGTTTCCCTCAACAGTGATTCGCGCAAATGAACCTTATTCAACGGTTACTGAGTACCGTTTTAGCACGATGTAATTATGTTGAAGTGTGCGATCCTTGCCATCGGTGATGAACTTCTTAAAGGGGCGACGATTAATACCAACGCCGCCGAAATAGGTGCTGCGTTGCTTAAAGTGGGTGTCATGCCCTGTGAATCGTTGATGATTTCAGATGATGAAACGCCGATTATTTCCCACGTTCATCGCTTGTGTGAAACGATGGATGTGTTGATTTTATCGGGCGGACTCGGCCCCACAACGGATGATTTGACGGTAAGTGCAGTGGCAAAAGCGCTTCAGCTTTCTGTGTCGAGAGACGCACGTACTTGCGAACAAATTGAGGATCGTTGGTATGCGCGATTTGATTCGCCATTACCTGCATGTAATCTTAAACAAGCGGATCAAATTGAAACCGCACAATGGATTCCGAATTTAAATGGGAGTGCTAAAGGGCAATATTTACAGTATCAAAAAACATCGATTTTTATTTTGCCAGGGCCTCCCGCAGAGCTTTTGCCGATGTTGCATGAATTTGTTGTGCCAAAAATATCAAAAATGCTTGATTATAAAGTATTTACAAAAACACTTTATGTCTATACGCTTCCTGAGTCTTTGGTAGAACAACGCACGCATAAAGTCTTGGACATGTTTTCTGAGGTACGCTTGGCATGGTGCGCTTCCGTGAATATGGTGAAAATTTTTCTTTTGACAGAGAATGAATCTTTAATTTCTGTTTGCACAACCCGCTTAAAAGAAGAGTTTGGTAATCAATTAATGGAAGCCCCTTTGTTAGACACGTTGGTCAATGCGTTGAAATCACGCCACGATTTTTTAACCACGGCCGAATCCTGCACGGGCGGAATGATTGCTGAAAGTTTGACGGATATTTCTGGCATCTCTTCAATCTATTTAGGAGGGGTTGTCTCTTATCATAATGAGGCCAAACAACACTATTTAAATGTTTCTAATCAAACCCTCCAAGAATCGGGGGCGGTTTCGGAAGCGTGTTGTGCTGAAATGTTGCAAGGGATTGTGGCTCATAATGTTAAAACGACATCTGCAATTGCTGTTACAGGAATTGCAGGGCCGAATAGTGATGGTTCATCAAAGCCTGTGGGGTTGGTTTATATTGGGACTTATTATCGTGGGGAATCCCAAGTAAATGGTTATCAGTTTAAAGGGACGCGTCAGCGGATTCGTCAAATCACCACTCTAACCGCTTTCTATCAGTTGCTTCAAATGATTGAACAACATTCAAATTAAAATATAAGGACGTTGAATAATGAAAAATTTTGCATGTGTTATTTCCTTTTTTTGTTGTGCGATACTTTGCGGTTGTAGCTTTTTTTCGCAAACAACCGTTCGAGATACACGCCCGTCTCTAACTCCCATTTTAGAGACGCCAACGCTCTATGCACATTATTTAAAACCTCATCCTACGCAAGGAGTTACAACTGCTTTTTCTGATATTCGTGGGCGTGATTATCAACCCGCGCCTTGGTACAATACCCAGTTGGAAACCTATTTCGATGATCAAAACCTTTACTTTAAGGTGCAACTTTCTGATCCCCATTTATGCGCCTCCCTTACGCAACGCGATACGATTATTTTCTTCGATAACGATTTTGAATTCTTTTTTGATCCCGATCGTGATAATCATGCCTATGGCGAACTTGAAATTAACGCGTTGAATACGGCATGGGATTTATTGCTTACAAAACCTTATAAAGATCAAGGGCTTGCCATTAATGCATGGGATATTGGACACCTTAAAACGCGCGTCGAATTGAACGGCACGCTTAACCACAATAAAGATACCGATCAATCATGGGTTTTATATGTTCAAATTCCGTTTAAATCTTTAGGGGCATTAGGGGTGAATGGGACGCCTAAAGATGGCGATGTTTGGCATGTGAACTTTTCGCGTGTGCAATGGCATTATACACTTAACGATAAGGGTTCATATACTAAAATTCCGCATAAACCTGAAGAGAATTGGGTGTGGTCGCCAACTGGGATTGTGGCCATTCATCATCCCGAACGCTGGGGAAAATTAGTCTTTCGCAAAGATCCCAAAAGTGAATATATTCGTCCAACATATCCACGCGAGTTTGCGGCGCTGCATGAGGTGTATTATGCACAAGTTGCTTACTACGAAAACTTTAAATGTTATGCAAGTTCGATGAATCAGTTGTCGCGCTATTTTCCGATGAACATTCCTGAAGATTTAACGCCTTCGCTTGAAATGACATCGCATGGATGGAAAGCATCGTTGACATTGCCTAAAGGCTCGCCTGAAAAAGAGATCACGATTATTCAAGATGCGCGCGTGGAGTATTTAAAATAATGACGTTGCATTCGGCTGAAATTGTTTCAGATTTTTATCAAACGCTTGAAGCGCGTTGGGGGGATGTTATTGCCAAACAATGTCGATTTGATCCTCAAGAAAATGATGATTTTTTTCCTTTGGATGGACTCAACGAAGATGAGGTTTCGCACACCGCGCGTTTGATTCAACGCTATCCACATCATGCGCTTTTGATTGCAACGGGACGTTGTGCAACGCGTTGTCGCTTTTGTTTCCGACGTCGCTTGTGGTCGGATGAAACTGCTATGCGCGATATTTCAGATCGTGAACTTCATGACGCATTAGCATATTTGAAATCGCATCCTCAGGTTCACGAAATTTTAATAACGGGTGGGGATCCACTGATGTTAGGGGCAGAACGTCTTGACTTTATTCTTAATGCGTTGTCGAAACTGGATTCAATCACGCGCATTCGTGTGGGGACACGACTTCCCATTGTTGACCCCTTGTCAATCACGGATGAAATGATTGAAGTATTGAGTAAACATAAGGTATCGTTAATGCTCCATATTAATCATCCTGCGGAGTTGACAGATCCGTTTATAAGTGTCGCGAAAAAATTTCAGCAATACCAAATTTCTCTCTTTACGCAAACGGTTTTGCTTAAAGGGGTTAATGATAATTCAGAGACACTCATTCGTCTGTGTCAAACGTTGTCTATGCATCAAATTAAACCGCATTATTTATTTCATGTGGATCCCGTGCAAGGGGTGTCGCATTTTGCCACAGGGCTTCGACGCGCACACGCCATTGCTAGAGAAATGCGACTTATCCTTTCCTCACTTGAAATGCCACAGTTGTGTATTGATTTACCCCATGGAAAAGGTAAAGTCCAAATCTCTCCCGACTATCCATTGCCAAAGACACTTGAATTTATTTCGCCCATAGATGGGGCATTCGTTCGTTATCCGTTTGAATAACGAGCAGGGTTGAACCTAGAACTTTATTTATTTTCGGATTGATACGCTTGAATTAAGGTCATAATATCGGTAAGTTCAAGACGTTTCGCAAACTCGTACAACGATTCTCCTTGTTTGTTTTTCAAACTTAAATCACACCCTTTTTCAAGTAAAAACTCAACCACATGCGGTGCAAAATTGTTCGCTGCGCGCATGGCAGGTGTAAGCCCTTCATCGTTTTGCGCATTGATGTTCGCCCCATATTCAACTAAGATTTCACAGGTCTCTAACGAACGCGCATGCGCTGCAATTAAAAGCGGGGTGTTGTTATGCGAATCTAACGTATCATTAATTGCCCCATTTTTGAGGAGTTCACGCGCGACTTTATAGGCACTAAAACGTGAGGCACGATGTAAGGGTGTTTCCGTGGCATGGTTGCGTGCATTAGGGATTGCGCCACGTTGAATTAATGCTCCTATCCCTTGATAGACATGATATTCCGCCGCATGATGCAACGTGGTATTCCCTTGTGCATCTATGGCTAAATAGGGAGTAGAATCGGTCACATTTTTAAGATACGCTTTTAAAATTTGAACGTCTGAAATCTGACAGGCATACATTAAGGGGGTTAAACGTGTTTCTTCTTCAACCCCTTGAGGCAGAACCCCTTGTAAAATAAGTTCATCTGCAATGGCTGCAAAATTTTGATCGGTAAGAGTTAACCACATGTATGAAAAAGAGGAGTCTAATTCTTTACGATATCTTTGAATAAGTTGAGATGAAAAAGTCGCTTTTGCCATATCGGCTCTGCCTATATCTGCCATCAACATCCAAGGGGTGCGTTCATAGCAATCTTTAGCTAAAAATAACTGTTGAAAAAAAGGAGAATCTTGACAAGTTTCAATGATATATTTTGCACATATTGGCGTGGGGGCGTGCATGGCGTGATGCAACACATTTTTAGATGTCATGGCATCTTGATGCAAAAATTGCGTTTCATCCATCTTTTCAAAACATTTTTTTAATGTAACGATGTCGCCTTTTTGGGCGGCATGCAAGGCGCGTGTCATCCCGAATCGACAAGGCATTGAATCGACATCAACAGGATGTGTGGTTACAGTAAATGCAGTCGCTAAAGAAAAAAGAGTCGTTAAAATCATGGGGCTGTGTAAGGGTTTAATTCCGTGGGTAAATTAAAGAATTTAAACGCATTTTGCGTGGTGATTTGCGCGCAACTTTCAAGAGTGATTCCACGTACCTCGGCTACTTTTTGAGCAATAATGGGAATATACTGCGGATGATTGACTTTTCCGCGATAGGGTTTGGGTGCAAGGTAGGGAGAGTCGGTTTCAAGTAATATTTGTGATTCGGGTGCCATGGCAACAAATTCGCGAATATTTTCGCTTTGATTGAAGGTGACAATGCCAGTGATTCCTGCATAACCTCCGAGTTCAAAACATTTTTCGGCGTAGTCTAAAGAGCCCGCAAAACAATGTAAAACAAATTTTCCGTTATCTTTTGCAAAGTCGTTGAGCATGGCAAAACAATCTGCATAAGCGGGGCCATCTGGGGTTTTATCTCGACAATGTATAATCGCTGGAAGATTCCAATCTAACGCGAGTTGTAAAAATTGTTCAAATACTTTTTGCTGAGGTTTGCGTTCTGAAAAATCGTAAAAATAATCGAGTCCGATTTCGCCAATAGCGCAAAGTTTGGGATGATTTTTAAATTGTTCAAATGCGCTAAAAGGATTTTCGGCCTCTTTTTCGGCATCGTGTGGGTGAGTGCCTGCGCTAAAAAAAACATTTTTTTCAAGTAATGCGTAGTTGGCATACGCTTCAGAAGCACGCAAATGAGCTGCCGAGAGAATGAGTGATGTTACATTTTTTTGCGTCGCTTGCGCGTAGTAATCATTGAATGAGAAATTTTCTTCCGTGGGAAGAGAGGGGTGACAGTGGGTGTCACAAAAAGATAAGTTTTGCATTATGGGCATGCCTTTTGGTAGTATCGAACGGCACTAATATTGAGTCCGTGCGTGGGTTGTCCATGCATGGATGTGAGTTTAATATTAATGTGGTGAGGAAGACGGAAGGGGTTATAGTTTCCAAAGTTGGCTTGACGAACTTTGAAAAAAGAGACCAGTTGATTATTAATAAAAACCTTGATGTTTTCATCATCCCACTCCATGGCGTAAACAATATTTGTTGTTGGTTTGGGGGGATGGGCGAGGGTAATCGACTGCGTATTTTGATATTCACCAGCGGCATCTTCGTATTGCACGCCCGCGTTATTTTCGCGACTTTTTGTGCCTCCATGGAACTGGTTAATCATGATTTCGCCACAGGTGGGCCAAAAGACTTTGTCACGATTAATGCCATCGGTAAAAAAGTAAGTGGTTGTGGAGTCTGAGATCGGTAAAGAGGCGTGGATTTCGACGCGCCCGTATAAAATATTTTTTTTCGATTTTAAAGTAAACGAACGCGTGATATCAGAATCGATTTTAGGAAACGCAAGGGTGAGGGTTGACTGTGCAAAGAGTCGACGCGCTTCTTGGTGAGTTTCCATCGTTGGGGTAGAGATGAGTTCCCAACGCGATGTATCTACAGAGGTTCCATTAAATTCATCCCCCCAAACATAAATCCATTTTTCAGGGTGAATGCTCGCTGGAGGACTAATGCGTCTCGGCGGTTCAATTATTTGTGCATCCAAACGTTGCGCTGTGTTTATCAAGGTGAATGCAAAAACAAGCAGGAAAAACAAGGGTTTCATGATTATCTCCTTGAAAAATCAGGGGCACGAGGGGCAGTGGTTTCCGAGCGAATAGGGAGCGTTGATGTTGGAGTGGGGTCGTTGATAATTTGTGGGACAACGAGTGAAGGGGCGTCTGATTTTAGTGCAGCTTTTGCGGCTATTTTTTCATCTTCGGTGCGACGTACAATGAGATGAAAGTTATAGGCAAGATCACTGCAGACACTATTTTGGTTCTCTTCAAAGAAACGGAGCATTTCGGGGTCTGTCATACAATTGTTTGTAAATTGAGCAATTGCAACATCATTGATTTCGATGAGCGCAGCACTACGACTTTTTCTGTAGTCTTTTTCACTCAAACAATGTAAAAGAAGTTGGAGTAATTCATCTTTACCCGTGGCGTGAAACATTCCAAAAGCCACATTAAGTTGCGTAAGATTATAAATGCGTTGGATGTTAATTTCGTCAACTCCTTTGCCAATAAAGGCTTGGTTTTCAGGACGGCGAACTGCCAGTTGTCGGAGTTGGGCTTTAGATTCAGGCGTATTGGCATAAAAAAGCGCATAGACCAAAATTTTTTCGCTTTCCACAGAGAGCATATAGGTTTGACCATCCAAATGACGCGTTTCATTAGGATGTTCTTTAAGCACCGCAATTAAAAAACCCATGGTATAATGGATGCCGGGTTCGTATTTGAGGAGGTCTGCTTTATCCATGGCCGCGAGCCAGTTTCCGATGCGTTTGAAATCTTTGTGACGGTAGAATTGTGAACTCCATGCAAGTGGATCATTTGTTGCATCAGGGACTACACTTTGGGCGTTGTTTAAAACTGGATCGAAAGAAGGATATTGAATCGCGCACCCCGTAAGAATTCCGAGTGTAAGGGTAATCAGAATGATATTAATGATTTGTTTCATACAAATTCCTTTAAGTTTTTTAGGTTAAATATTAAATGACTATTTTCAATATATAATATACTATCATTTAAG
>CAZIVM010000056.1:0-14107 GCA_964542845.1 uncultured Victivallales bacterium | reverse complement strand
ATAACTTAAATATTAATTGTCAAGACTCAATTCACATTTATATGATTTATTATTTTGAATCGGAGTCTAAGGACTCTAAAAACTCAATTAAACTTGTGTTTTTTTTCGATTTTGCAATATCTAATGCGGTTTGACCATTCAACGCTCTTCCTGTGGGGTCAACACCATATTCAATCAGTAATTGTATTTGAATTGTATCGTTGGCAATTTCTGGATAAACCATTAAATATTCCGCCAGATTTTTAGGATGATCTATGTCTACTTTTTCTGAAGTAAGCATATTTTTCGAATCGCGTTCTATCGCACAATAATCTTCAGCAGGTTTAGAAAGATTTGTGAGTGGATTATTTTGAGATTCTATATCGTCTACTTCATGTGTTACAATATATAAATAGGCACCCACGACAATGCAAATTGATGCAACAGCATATTTCCAAAACGAAAAAGGATAAATGATTTTATCTTTTTTGAGTTTGAGATTATTTTTTAACTGTTGCTTGAATGCATCGAGTTCTTCGTTTTGAAGAGGAGAAGCTTGTTCTTGTGTTAATTTTTCAAGCATCAAATTGAGTTTTTCTTCATTCATAATTTCTCCTAAACCATTCGGTGAGTGACTGTTTGGCATAACGGATGCGTCCATAAAATGTATTGACAGAACATCCCGATATTTCGGCACTTTCTTGCGGGGTGAGTCCTTGAACTATCGTGAGTGTAATTGCGTTGCGATAAACTTCAGGTAATTGGGCAATGGCATTTTCGAGAAGTTGCAAGTCATCTTCATTAATGTGTGAGGTCTCTTGGGGGTAAGGGGCATCATAACAGAGCGGGGAGGTGCGCATCGCGCGTTGAATATTTTTATGACGGACGCGATACGCTTCATGTATTGCGATACTATAAATCCATGTGCTTAATTTAGATTCGCCTCTATATTTGTCATAATGATTCCATGCTTTTTTTAGGGCTTCTTGAATGACATCGCGTGTATCGTGTTCGTTTTTGACAATTTTCCATACCACATTTCGCAACCTTTCGGTTTCGGCATCAATAAATTCGCAAAATATTTTATCTTTGTTCATGTGTGGTGTGGGGTTAAAGGATGATTTTGTTTATCTATTTAGAGTGATCGTTTTAATAAATTGTATCATAGAAAAGAAAAAAAGATTAAATTTCGTGAATTGCAGAGAAAGAGATGTTTGATTCTTTTAAGATACCTTCGATTTTCTGACGTTCAAGGGAACAAAATACAATAGATGTGCCACAATCGCTAGAGAGATGTCTGGGTGTTGGAATGAGTTCAACCTCAATTCCTTCGCTTTTAATTTTTTTCTCCGCGCGTAAAACTTGCGATACCGAATTTAGAATTATGACACTTTTACTCATTTTAAAATCTCCTTGATTGCTTCAATCACCGTGTTTATTTCTGATTCAGTATGCGTATGCGCAACAGATAAACGGACGGTCCCCTCGCTAAAACTTCCTAAATATTGGTGTGCTTGTGGCGCGCAGTGGAGTCCGACCCGCGTATAAATTTGATATTTTTCACTTAATTCATACCCGATTTCAGATACTGTTTTTTTGGGATGTGAAAACGATAAAATTCCGCTGTTTTGTGTTAGATTTGCACAGTATATTTTAATTTCTGGGATTGTATTGAGCCCTTGAATCAACATTTGGATAAGGTGTTGCTTATATTTTAAATGCGTCTCAATACTTGATTTGTCTAATAGGGATAATGCACCTCCAAGACCCGCAATTCCCACGCCATTGGGCGTGCCACTTTCAAGCGCATCTGGTAGAAAATTGGGTTGAACATCGCTTTCGGATTGACTCCCCGTGCCCCCGGTTATAAGGGGAGCTAATTGGGGGGTATTCTCTTTGATAATGAGCGCACCAATTCCTTGCGGTCCGCCTAAAGATTTATGACCTGTTATGGCTAAATAATCACATTCAAATGTAATCGGGACGCTTCCTGCACTTTGGGCAACATCAATGAGCGTAAGACAACTATTTTGTTTGGCAATCTCGCACCACGTTTCAACAGGGTAAATGGCCCCATCCACATTATTGGCGTGTTCGACGGCGAGGAGTGTGGGTTTTTCTAAAATAATCGCGTCTGATATTTTTTCAGGCGGGGCAACGATAATGTTGACGCCACGACTTTTGAGGTCGTTTGCCGTACGCATAATGGCATTATGAGCCGTTTGGGATACTAAAACTTTATCGTTGGGTTTTAATAAACCGCGCATCACGATGTTAATGGCATGCGTTGCATTTTGCGTAAAGACGACTTGTAGGGGATTATCGACTTGAAAGAAATCAGCAAGTTTCTCTCTTGTATCGTAAATGATACGTGCGGCCGACATTGATAGGGGGTGTCCGCTTCGTCCTGGATTGGCCGCTACATCAAGATATTGTTGGATTGCAATTGCAATTTCGGGCGCTTTGGGGAACGATGTTGCCGCATGATCAAGATAAATCATTATCGCGCCTTTAACGTAAGTCGTATTGTATATCGTCGCGCGAGTTTGCGTACTCAATGGCGGTTTGACGAGTAATGATGCCGGCTTGATAACGTTGTTTAATCACAGCATCCATACTGCGCATTCCCATTTGATGTCCTGTTTGAATCAACGATGGAATTTGATGGATTTTATTTTCGCGAACTAAAGCGCGCACCGCTGGCGTTCCGACTAAAACTTCAGAAACCATGGTTCTCCCTTTTCCGTCGGCCGTGGGAAGTAACTGCTGACAAATAATATAGGAAAGGGTGGTCGCTAATTGTGTACGAATCATCTCTTGTTCATCTGCGGGGAATGATCCAATAATACGTGAAACCGTTTGAGGGGCATCGGAGGTATGTAATGTGGCAAAGGTTAAGTGACCTGTTTCTGCAAGCGTGAGTGCAGCGCGCATGGTAATGGTATCGCGCATCTCTCCAATGAGCACAACATCGGGGTCTTCACGTAGAACACGACGAAGCGCTTCGTGGAATGAGCTTGTATCTACACCCACTTCGCGTTGCGTGACAAACGACTCTACCGAAGTATGCACATATTCTACTGGATCTTCAATGGTTACAATATGGTCTTTGCGTGTTTTATTAATTTCGTGGATAATACTTGCAAGCGTGGTTGATTTACCTGAACCTGTAGCCCCCGTAACTAAAACCAATCCTTTTTGCATTTGAGTAATGTTTTGAACCACTTGTTCTGGGAGTCCAAGCATATCCAAAGGGAAAAAACGATCTGGCAACAAACGTAACGCCCATGCAATTTTATTCATTTGAACATAAAAGTTAACACGGATACGATACTCTTTATAACTAATCGCTGCATCGAGCTCGTTTTCTTCTTCGAATTTTTTGTAATAATTTTCGCCGACTAATTCTTTAGAAAGGGTCACCATTTCTTCTTGGGTTGGGGTGTGCATGTCGGTGAGTTGAATCAGTTCGCCGTGGATACGGTACGCGGGGGGAACATCAGCCGTTAAGTGTAAGTCACTTGATTTACGTTCAATCAACGTATCGATAAGAAGTTGAATAGTAAGCATATTAAAACCTTTGATTAGTGTTTTTTGATGTAACGTATGATTTCAGCGCAAGCAGACGCCTTTTCTTTGCAATTTTGACGAATAAAGAGCTGTTCGGCTACAGTGAATACACGAATCGCTTGTGTGAACTTTTCGTTGTGTATATAGACTTGCCCTAATGCTGCAAAACCTTCCGCGCGGAAAAGTTCTGTTTGAGGGATTCGTGGACATTTTCCAATGGCAACTTCGTAAGCCGATTCTGCATCTTTGAAGTTATTTTTAGCCGAAAGAATGCGTCCTGCCAACGCGAGTTTTTGACATTCAAAGTAGGTGTTCGGATCATCGTTAAGTGGGTCGAGCGATACCAAGGCTGCATCAATTTTACCCGAAAGTAATAATGAACGCGCGCGACCTATCACCGCTTCTTCAAGTTCTTCATGCACATAGGTGCGTTCTGCAACTAGAGAATATTTTTTTGCCGCTTCTAAATAATCCTTTTCGGCTTCTTTGGCTCGTGCTTCTTTGAGAATTTCGATCGGTAACTTTCCTTCTTCTAAAATAGATTGAATTGACGCCTTATCTGTATCGTTTACATTTTCAGAGATACACCCCGAAAAAAGTAAACCACAAACTACGCTCATAAAAATGAACGAGATTCTCATTTTTGATTTCATTTTGATTTCTCCGTTGAATCGTTTTCGAGTGCTTTTTCTGTAATATCGTGAATGGTGTTCTCTTCTTGGGTGGCGTTTTGAGATTTCATCGCATTGTGGTAATCCGATGATGCGCGATTAACTTCAGGGGCTGTGGTATCGTCAACACCCCATGAATTGAGTCGGTCATAAGTACGAATGAGCCATGGATCATTGGGGTTAATCTTGCGTGGTTTCGCGATTTCTTCGGGAAAGGTTACGCCTAAATCAGGAATGTCGCCTACAGCCGATGGGTGCTGAGAGATGCGCTCCATGAAAGGACGCGAAATACGATCGGTTTCTCCTGGGGCTAACAGCACATAAGGGCGAATCACCACCAATAATTCGTTACGGGTTCGTTCTTCCGCAAGACGGGTAAAAAGATATTCTCCTAACACTGGAATATCACTCAAGAATGGAATTTTTTCACGACGAACCAATACCCCCTCTGAAATTAATCCCCCGATTACGGCAATACTTTTGTCGCGAGCCATGACCGTGGTGGTGATCGATTTATAATCGATGTCTTGAGAAAGGAACGCTTGGGTTGATGTGCTTGTATCCGTGGATGCGCTATAGACAATAGAGCGTTGATTTCCAACTTGTGATTGTTCTTGAAGCAAACGGATAGTGACGCTACGATCGGCATGAATTTTAGGTGTAAAGACCAGCGATGTTCCAATTTTACGACGAGGCGCGGTAATCGACCACGATACAGCTCCCGTTTCACTTCCTGAAATTAAAGTGGTATACGATTCCGCTTTCTCAAGAATAGTTGCTTCTGTTCCACTGAAAAGATTCGAGGCTTCATTATCTGCAACAATCAATGTGGGGGTTGCCAATATGGTTGCGTGATCATCGGTTTTAATCAATTTTAAAAGGATTTCGAAATTATCGCCCACGGCACTGAATGTGGCTGCACGATCTTCTCCCGCACCGCCAGAGAGGGCATTGGGAATAAAACTTGGGGTTACGTTATATCCGCCCACTGTTTTATTATCTCCTGTTTTGAACATAAAATCAAGAGAACGTTGGTTGGTATCATCCACACGCACAGAGAGTACTTTGACTTCGAGGAGAACTTGAGGGGCAGGTTTATCTAAGTGTTCGATAATTTTTTTAATTTGTTGAATGGCCTGTGGGTCAGCCGAACGCACCATCAATGAATTGTTTTCAGAAAAGACACTGAGATAAACAATCCCAGGATTATCCGAGAGGTTCATTGTGGTTGTGCCATCTTTATTGATATTGTTTGAAATGGTTTTAATACGTTCCCATTGCATTTTGTTGATCTCTTCAGTAACCATCTCTGTGAGTGATTTTTGGTATTGAGACATACTTTGATAATTGGCTTGTGAACCATAGTTACCTCCATAGCCACTACTATTTCCCCATCCATAACTCCCGCCATACCCCCCAGTACCATTGCCGTAGCCACTGCTTCCATAGTTGTTGCCAAAACCAATACCCACAACATTGACGCCTCCTCGGTTTGACCCACTCCCTGTCGTGCTACTCATATCTTCAAGAGTTCCACGTTGTGCCATTAAGTCCATACGGTTTAATGCGTTTGAAATTTTTTGGTAGGAGCCCATCATCTCATCGGCGCGCGTAAAGACCACACGATCGGTAAAGAGGTTGCGAATCGCTTCAGCCACATCTTGAGCATTGGGGTAAAGAATGGGCATCACTTCAATCACGTCTTGGTTCACCACTTTGATAGATTGACGAAACTCATCTAAGGTTTGAATATGAATAATTTGTGTGGCTTCATCATATTTCATCCATAAGTTATACGCGCGACAAATACTGTTGAGTCCTTCGAGGGGAGGGACATCTATTAAGTAGATCGTGATTGGGATTTTAGCCGCTTCAGGACTCGCTACAATTTTGATATTCGCCGCATCTGTCAAGATTTTGATGAGGTTTTCAAACTTAATATCATTAAAAATTAAAGAGACATTATAACTATCTGTTTCAGCTTTATTGGATGCTTTGCCTGACTGTTGATTAGGGATAGTCCGCGGGGTAGGACGCTGAGCATCACTCGGGTATGCTAACAAAAACAATATCCCGAAAATTAAAAATAACGGTACTTTTCTCATGGTTAAACCTTTCTATTTGATAATAATTAATTTTTCGGGTTGTTCTTGGGGCGCGAAATCGATTTGATGTTCTGCAATTCGCATCACTTTAAGGTGCGAGGCCACTGGCGACGTACTGGGAAGACGAATCACATCGCCCTCTTTAATGTGCATGGTATTCGTGCCGACTTCAATTGTCGCAAACGAATTTTTAGGGGTGATAATTACGGCTTTGATTTTAATATGGGGTAAAGCAATGGGCTTTTCGTCAGGATTATAACTGGTTAAATCGTCGGTGCGATAGTTAAAAGGATCGCCATGTCCTAACTGAGTGTCTGTTGTTATTGGCGCGACAACTTCAGAATCGGCTTGTAAAGAAGAGTCAACGACAGGAGAAGTTGTTGCATCGGCATACAACGTTGCACTTCCGCATAAAAGAAATACAATCATTGTAACGTAGAAATGTTGTTTAAGGATGTGAGTCATAGAGGTCTCCGATTGATATATTGATTTATGTTTATTTTTCATGTGAATTTATGTTGAGCGAGAGAGCGACATCATTGCCATAAAGAAGGCAATGTATACAAACCCGACAATCCCAGCAATAACACCAAGAAGTACAGGTTCAATGAGTTTGGATAAGAGGGTGATTCTGCGATCCAACTCTTCTTCGGCAAATTCTGAAATTTGAAGCAATCCTTCATCCATTTGCCCCGTATTTTCGCCTACAGAAATCATTGATTCTGCCAAAGGGATATAGCGATGAAGTCTTGAAACGCGTAAACCTGTAGAGAGAGGGTGCCCCATTGCAATGAGTTGTGTAATGAGTTTAATCTCTGTTTTGTAGAATCGATTAGATAACGCATTTTCAGTAAAGTGTAAGGCTGAAATAATATTAATCCCACTATGGAGTAAAGTTCCGAGAATACGGGTCATGACCGCGTTGGCAGAAGAACGAAATACTTTACCGAAAAGTGGGAAATGTAACACGATAAAATCGAGAAAATAGCCAGTAAAAGGGATTCGGTGTAAAATGTAAATTCCGCCAAAAATAAGGAAGGGGGAACAACAAAAAAGAATCCAATGCGCATTAAAGTAGTCCACGCAATCAACTAATGCTTGAGTAATGCCAGGAAGTTGACCCGAACGTTGTGCTAAGAAGGTCATAATTTTCGGAATCACGACCATGAATAAAAATATTAAAACACCAATCAAAACAAAGATCACTATCGAGGGATAAAATATCGCTTGAATAATACGATTTTTAAGTAAACGACGTCGTTCCATTAAGTCAGCAGCATAGGCACACATTTTGTCGATTTCCCCATTCGTTTCCCCTGCCGTGATTAAACCAATGGTGACTTCGCCTAAAAATCCCATCTCTTCTTGCAATGCTGTTGAGAGCGGAACGCCATCGCGTATTTGATTGGCGAGACAAAACGCTGCGCGTTTCATACAATAAGGTTGTTGGGTGGCGAGTGTTTGAATGGCAGTTAAGATAGGGACTCCCCCCTTGAGTAATACGGCTAATTGTCGTAAAAACAACTCAACTGTGGCTTTTCCAATACGATAGTTTGCCCAATATTTTTCTAATGGACTGCGCGTTTTTAACGTGAAATAAGGAGAGTTTTCGGGTCCACTTGCCACTTCATCCAAACGCAAAATGATTTCACCACGTTGACGCAAGATACGCTCCGCTTCTTGACGGTTGGTCGCGGTAACAACACCAATGGTTTTCCCTGTTTGTGTTTGCGATGTGTAACGATAGATAATCATAATGAGGTTTAATACATTTCAGTGGTTGTGGCTCTTACATCTTCGACAGATGTTAATCCTAATAAGACTTTGCGCGCACCATCTTGACGAATGGTAGGTAAGTTGCGTGTTTGATAAGCATATTCTGCAATCGCACGATCCGACATTTTTTCTAGAAGAACTTCGCGTATTCCCTCTTCGATGGGAATCATTTCATAGAGTCCAATACGCCCCACATAGCCTGTTTGACCGCACAAACTGCACCCTTTAATTTCGGGCACCATGATCGACTCATCTTTGGGATCCCATCCCATAAAAATCGATTCTGATTCTGTGGGGCGACGTTTTCCTACGCAGTTAGGGCAGGGCGTTCGTACCAGACGTTGCGCAACGGCAAGACGTAAGGTCGAGGCGATTAAGTAGGGGGAAATTCCGAGGTTAACCAAACGGGTTAACACCCCTGCTGCACTGTTTGTATGGAGTGTTGATAGCACAAGGTGCCCAGTAAGAGAGGATTTAACAGCGATATCTGCGGTTTCACTATCACGAATTTCACCAATCATAATCACATCGGGATCGTGACGTAATACGCTTCGCAGCGCCTTATTGAATGTCACACGTTCATTATCCGAATCGACACGAATTTGAGTGACTCCATCCACCGGTTTTTCAACAGGATCTTCAATACTTACTAAATGTTTATTTCCTTTGCCGCGAAGTTGACGAAGCGCAGCGTACAATGTGGTCGTTTTACCACTTCCAGTCGGGCCCGACAAGAGAATAATTCCATTGGGATTTTCAATGGCTTCTTGAAAAAGTTTTAAATGTTCTGGACTCATTCCAAGGTGTTCAATCGATTCTAATTCAGTATCATCCGATTGAGAAAGAAGACGTAATGTGATGTGTTCTCCATAAACCGTAGGAATTGTCGC
Source organism: uncultured Victivallales bacterium (assembly GCA_964542845.1). Taxonomy (GTDB): domain Bacteria; phylum Verrucomicrobiota; class Lentisphaeria; order Victivallales; family CAZIVM01; genus CAZIVM01. Next base: position 5,116 of record CAZIVM010000056.1, on the reverse strand, counting down.
AACACGCAAACTAATCGCATCACCATGGACTTTGATTGTAATATTGCCATCTAATGGGGTCCGTTTCTCTGCAATATCGAGTTTGGCAATAATTTTAATGACAGATACAAGTTCTGCACACGCGCTTTGTGATAATGAGGAGTCTGTGCGCAATTGACCATCCACGCGCATTTTAACGAATCCGCCTTTTTCACTCGGGGTGATATGGACATCAGATGCGCGCGCTTGTAGGGCACGATTGAGAATGCGGTTAAACAAAATATTTGCATTGGTCGCGTTTTTAACGTCGACTTCGGAATAATAACGTTCTACCGCTTTTTTTAGTGAATTTTCATTGTCGGCTTCTACGATTACAACACTACGCGATGTCATAGTCTCAATTTGTGAAATCGCTGCATCGTTGTAATGTCCAGGTGCGATTGCTACGGTTAAAAGATCGTCCGTAATGCTAATAGGTAAAATTTGATAACGTTTGGCAAGATGGGCTGGCACGACGTCTAATACATTCTGAGGGACTACAATTTTTTTGAGGTTCACATTTCGCGATTTAATCATTTTCCCGACTCCTTGAAATAAGGGATGTAAAGTTGAAAAGAGACTTCAACTGTGCGACTATAGGATAAGTCTTTGCGACGAATAATGCGAGGTGAGCGAGAAAATTTAATGTTTTTAAATGCAAATATCGACTTCATACAATAAACATCATTTAAAAATTTTTGAACCTCTTGGAAACTCCCACTAATCTTAATGTCATAACCCGCTTGATCCATATTAGGCGGTAAGGTTAATCCGATATATTTTCCCACGGGCTCAGGGGCACCATAAATGTCATAAACGACACGTCCACGAGAAGGCGCTGTTTGCGTCGTACGTGATGAGACTTCCAACGTTTGAATTTGAGATTTTGGGATTTCTGTTTCCGTCAGTAATGTTATTCCATCTTTGGTCATCATTTTACGAAGTTGAGCCACAATGTTTTGAGATTGACTTAACGAAAGAGAGTTTGAACGGGCTTGAAGTTGTTGAATTTCTTGCTGTACCTGATGAATCCGTGTGCGAATTTGATTGAGTTCAGCGTTTTTCATTTGCACAATAGGCTCTGGATCTTCTGGGACATATTGTTTATTCACTTCATTACTCATTTTTTGTGTCGCAACTTTCATGGGGGCAACAAAATATAAGTCCGTTGTATAATAGATTAAAAAACCGATAATCGCGGCGAGTGCCAATTTACCCACAGGGGAGATGTCATTCCAACTTTGTTTGATGGGGGCGAGTATTGAATTATTTTTGGGAGGTACACTCATGGTTGAACCTCCTCAATGACATAAGTGAAAGCAAAACTTTTTTCACCTTTTTGTTCAATGGTTTTAGACTTGAGTTTGAGATTATATTCCCCGAGTACTTTTTCAAAATGAGCGAAGAAAGACACCATATCGGTTTGATTTTGACTTTCACCAAACACTTCAATTGTATTCGTTTGATTATTGAGTTCTGTAATACGGGTTTCTGTAAGTTTATAACGACTCAATAAATTAATCACTTTAATTAATTTCGTATCGATTCTCTCATTTCCTTTGAGAATCTCAAGGTGTCGAGTCAATTCATGTTCTTGATTATTGGCTTCGCTCACACTTTTTTCTACCGCTTGAATGCGGGGCAAAACGAGATCCATGTGAGCTTTCGCTTTTAATACTTCTTGGTTCTTCATGAATGCGACACTATAATCGTAGGCGGAGTAACCCAACGCACTTAAAAGAATCAAAATAAAAACTTGAACCGTAAAATTTTGAAACGCGTTTTGTTTTACAGGAATATTGGCTAATGAAAGTTTTTCGGGAATTTCCATAAAAATCAAAGGCAATATTTGATCAAAAGACTGCATTATAAGTTGATTCGGTTGCAAGAGCTCTTTGATTTTTTGATGTAAAAGAATATTAGATTTTTCTGTATACATGACAATGTCTAGCCCTTCAACTTGATCAAAACGACGTTTAATTCGTGTCTCCCACTGTTCAGGATTTGATTCAAGTTCATGTATTCCAAAAGGAATATTACGATAAATCAACGTATTATTTTGCGGAATTGCCAAAAAAGCAGACTCTTCAAAGAACAGAATCAATGCTTTGGACGCTAAGGCTTGTTCGTTAAAATGATAACTCAATAAAAGTTGTTGAATAGATGTACATCCTAAAATGTGAGCTTTTTGACGTTTAAGATCCGCCATGATTTGTTGAATATCTACGTTGTTGTAAACGGATGCAATGTCGGGATGACGTAACGATTTAATGGTATTTGGCGGTAATAATGAAAGTTGAATACTGTCTTGTTCATGATGACTCAAAGAGGCAACTTCATAGCGGAGCGCATTGTCTCTATCAACGGGCAACGTCCCTTCTGGAACTTGAATATTGAGTGTATAGAGATCTGAGTTTTGAGCAAAGATAACGCTGTTTGCGCCGTTTTGACGTCCCCAAATAAGGGCATCTTTGAGTTGCTCAAACGCAGCATAATATCTTCCGCCTGTGCAACAATGCAAGGCTTCAGCCGTTTGTAAGATCAGAAGTTTGCCATGATCTTGAGCCGTTCGTTTTTTGATAAACATGGTGATTAGTATTCTTGGTGTATTAATGGGATTTCGATAATATTATGTCCGGACTTCAATTGAATATCCACAATATCAGAATAACGAATATTCAAGGTTTGATTTTTTTTGTTTTTGACAAAACTTAATGCACAAATTTTGTAACGAGAAGGGAGAAGAAATAACGCGGTGCTTTTTAAATCAATCAAAGTCCCTTTGGGTTCAAGAACGCCGTGGGTGTCATCGATATGAATAAGATAGCAACGTGTTGTGGTTACAGCTGAAGGTTTGGGCCAAATCATTTCCCATCCAATCATGCTATCGACAGTTGTTGTGCGATATTCCGTATTAAAAATTGGGGAGTCTTTACCCGTATACATCTCTTGACCTTCTTCGAGACTTACGCGTGCGGTTGCGCGATAGATGTAACCGCTATCTGAAGCGAGTATGGCACCTTCTGTCACTTGAGTATTGGGGCGCCATGTAAAATTGGTAACGGGTTCATGATCGGTTGTTGGCATTTGCTGAATTTTTGGAGTGCGCGGATCAATAATTGAAAGATTGACTTCAATTGTTGCAGGGCGATCTGGCGTTTCTAAAAAATAAAAAACGCGATCTGCACTTTTTGATTTGATGCCATAAATAGCTTCGCCGATGGCTTGAAGCGCGTTTCCATTTTTATCTAAGGGAATCCAAAGATCTTTCCAAGCATCATAAGTTGCTATTTCGGAGTCGACATAAGGCCCTTGCCAGCCGCATTTAACCGACGTCGTAAGATCAGGGCAATCTTCATCGGTAACAAAAGGAGCCGTCGTGACATATTGAGGTTTATACCCCCCCGAAGGAAAAAGAGTCGCATCATAGAGTTCAGCTAAAGGGGCATTGAGGTTTCTCAATACGGGTAAACGGCCCATATCTGAGATAAAAGCACTGAGTTCGAAAGGGGCACTCGGTTGATAAAACAGACGTTGAATATTTTCTGCGCGTTTATATGTTGCATCAATACGTCCCTGATGTTCGCCTTCGGTTGCGAGGGGAATAAGCACTAACGTTGTCAGCGTAAGAATCGTTACAACAATTAGAAGTTCAATCAATGTCATTCCCAATTTTTTCATGGTTGAATTGCCCCTTTGTACTGTGGGAAAAGTTCAATAAACAAATCATCTTGAATATTATTTTTTATCACGTTATAGTTGGCGTCAAAGGCTTGATTGAGAGTATCCCATGCAGGAGCAATGAGTTTATCGCCACCTGCAGAGACTAAAACCATCTGTTTGAGTTCGGAGATAGACGATCCTCTGGCTTTGAGTTCAAAAGGAATTTGATTGCAATCTAAAATAACAGGGATGTAGCTGTTGCCGTACATGCGACTATCTTCGGCGACGATATAAGCACTCGTGCGACGTCCAATTTTATATGTTTCATCATATACTTTCGGATAAAGTGTTTTCTCTTTGCCTGAAATGATGGGGTGTTTTTGTTGCATTAAAGGCCAAAGTCCATACATGCGCATATCGTCAAGGCGCGCTTGCATCAATGACTCATCGCCATGAAACAGGTTCACATCTGTGGAAAACTGTGTGATCGCTTTTTGTATTTCTACCATACGTTGATGTGTGATGGCTTGTTTGGTTTCATATTCTATGTTGGTGAAAGATGGCACAAGCATCCATACGAGTAATCCCACGATGACGAGCACCATCATGAGTTCAATTACAGAGAAATGAAAACGCCGTATGATCATTGTTGCACGCGAAGAGTTTCATTGTTGTCGATGACAACAATTCCCAAAATGTCTGCAGGGCGAAATTGATATACTTTGAGAATGGCAATAGGGTAGTATTCGTATGCGCTCTCTAAAAGTTCTATTTTGGAGTGTTTAAGTTCAGGAATTGCCATGGATGATATTTTTTTTACATTTCCATCAATATCGTAAATAAAACCCCATTCAGTTAAGGATGTGATAACGAAAGGAACAAGTATAAAACGATCTGTTAATGAGCCTTGAGCCCCAATATCTACCCATTGCTTGAGGGTATTGCCTGCGAATTTAAGTTTTTGAGATTCGGAAGTATTCAACGTTAAGTTGTTTGGATTTAAAAGCGTTTTATACCAATCGTCTGTAATCTGAAAAGTAATGGGTGTTGTTGCGGATAAAAGTACACCTTCGGAGTCTGCGCCATATAAAACGCGATGCATGCCTGCAGCACGCAGTCCATTAGAGTAGGGTAAACTTCCTGCTGTGCAACTTTGATTTAAATTTGCCGCTACAATAGGGGGAAGGGTCTGGTGGGCTGCCGTTTTGGATACATCTAATCCGGTATGCAATTTTGAGGGGAATGCTTGATTGGTTATACGATAAGCTTGAAACGCACGTGCATATCCCGCGGTGTTGTACGCTTCGATTTTATCGGCAGCATCACGATCTATATTCATGAATTGTGGAACGATTAACGTTGTCAAAAGGCCAATAATAGCGATAACGATGAGTAGTTCAATGAGAGAGAATTTGTGAGTTGTTTTCATAGGTTG
>CAZIVM010000055.1:13212-14240 GCA_964542845.1 uncultured Victivallales bacterium | reverse complement strand
TGTATTGCGAATTCACCGAATCCACGGAGAAGCTCGCTCAAATCCGATATTGGATTGAACCTGGGTTCATAACGACTCCTTCGTGTTAAGGTTTCTACTTTTACGGGAAATACTATTACATTAATATATCATAATTTTTAGATTTTGCAAGTTCCAATCAATATTTTTATATTTATTTTATTTGACGAACTTCAGTTAAAATAGTTTGTTCAGAACGTTGAATTAAAGTGGCTTCAGGAGGGAGTAATTCTCCGCTGGGGAGATTATTGCTTTGGGTTATAAGTGTATTTTTAACTTGTGTGCGCGAAAAATAGTTGTCTCTATTTTTAGGAATGATATGTCGAAGAGATACTTCTAGGTAGTTTTCCATATTTTTAGTTTGAGGTTCTAGCTGATACTGAATTAACCAGCAGTTTTTTGAATCAACTGTTTTTTCATTGACTCGAACTGATGCGGTATAGTCTTTGGGATTGAATTGCGGTTTTTCTTTTTGGATTTGTTCAAAAATTTTATCGGTGGATGGAACCCATGTTTGACTATCTTTAAGGATACGATTCTCCCCTAAAAAATCATTGAGTGTTTGGTTTTGCATGCCATGAAAAAAGAGCGATAAAAAAGCATTTTCTCCGTTGGATAATTCTTTTTTATCACTGCGAACAAAAAGCGGGACTTTTTGAGCTAAATGAGCTTTAATCTCTATATTGGTACAACTTAATGGGATCTTAACTTTTCCTTTTGCACCATCAAATTGAGTTAAAAATAAGGTCAGTTCCGTAGGATTACCTACCCCATTCACCGAATCGACATTGTAAGTCCCTTTTATATTAGAGGTGTAATGCGATTCATAGTTTTTCTCTCCACGCTTAAGTTTTCCTGGCATATCAATCGTGATGAGTTCGTACACTGAACCATTCATTTCAAACGCAAATTTTTCGCCGACTTTGTTTTTGTAGTGAAAAGGGACAACCTCGCTATCTGTTGAACCGAATACGATAGAGGTTGTACATAAAAATAAAAGAATCACGAAG
>CAZIVM010000055.1:0-13202 GCA_964542845.1 uncultured Victivallales bacterium | reverse complement strand
GTTGTTTATAAATTTAATTTTCATTGTTTTTTCCCATTTTGAACAATAAAGTTTTGAATATCTTTGATAATTTTTGTGATGGTGTCTGGATCATCGTATTGATAGCCACGATGAACTTTATCAATAATATAAAGACGTTGAAATTTTTTGCCTGAATGCGTTTTCATGTTTGCGTATATAACCTCTAGCCCTGTACGTTTTGTCCCTATTGAACGGAAAAAATTAAAATCAAAACACATAATTTCGCTGTCACGAGTTTTATCTAATAAATAGAGATGCGGGTTTTCATTAAAATGAGAGGGGGGGTATGTTTCAATCGTTTTGAGAACAAATTGCATAAATAACATTTGTGAATCAGGAGATAAATAATAAACATCAGTTTGTGACCCTTCATAAACTTCATCACAGGTATAATTTTTGAGTGAAGTGATGGTCTTAATTTCTTTTTCCCACTCCAAGGGAGATAGCGAAGACATTTTTTCAACTTCTTCTTGTTGATACTCTTCGTGTTCTGTGAGAAAGGATTGTTTTTGAAAAAATATAAATAGGCTATAAATATAAGTGCTAATTAACAAGAATACTAAAATATAAATGAGTGTATTGTTCTTAAATTGAATTGCAAACATAAGCATGATGACTAAAAGAAACAAAATGAAATTTGCGAGATAAACGATTTGACACTCAGAGAAAAGAAATAGCGCTGATACAAAAATAACAAATCCCAATGAAGAGAGAATCAACCATTGTTTTGGGCTTGAAATCGATCGTGTTGACTCGACTTTATTCGCGTTTAATCTCTTGAAAAAGAAGTGTATTCCTAGCATAATCCCGAGGGTAATGAAATAAGCAAAAACGCCGAGTCCGAACATCAAATAAATGAGATCGTATCCATGCATTGAAGTCAAATACATAGATGGGATAACAAGTATTAAAAAACATATTGGGAAAAGGAAAAGATTTAATATATATTTAAAAATTGAGATTGCTCGATTTTCATTTTTTTGAAATAATATTAAAATTATGGGAATAAAGAAAATGAAGTCGATCAACAAAAAAAACGGGGCAGAAAAATAGTATTTACAAACCATTAACGTCGGAAATATAATGACAAATATTTGATTAATGATGAGTTGTTTCATACGATTCTCCTTGAATAGCATTGTTGTTTTAAAATTCTATTTCCCCGCATAAAAAAATTGAAAACATGAGAACTCACAATCAAGAATTGTTGTTCTATAAAATGTGAGATCTCCTGTTTCATTTAATCGCCTTTCCGCTCCTCAATCGCGTCTAGAATATATCCATGGATGAGGCGAGTTCTTCAAAAAACTCAACCGCTTCTTTGACCGCAATAGCGCGGTGACTAATCTCATTTTTTTCATCTTGTGAGAGTTCTGCAAACGTTTTATTGTATCCATCAGGGATAAAAACGGGATCGTATCCAAAACCATTTTCACCTTGAATTTCGGTCGTGATTTTTCCTTTACATACCCCTTTGAAGGTTTGAAGCACTTCGCCGTTGTAGGCCACCGCAATGACACAAACAAACTGGGCATTACGATTTTCAACCCCTTCTAAGGCTTTTAACAACTTTTCAATACGATCTTTATCTGTGGCGTCTTCACCTGCATAACGGGCAGAGTGTACCCCTGGTGCGCCATTCAACGCTTCGACTTCAAGACCTGAGTCGTCGGCAAAAGCGGGTTGTTCAGTATAATTTGAGACTTCTATTGCTTTTTTCTCTGCATTGCCTTCAAACGTATCTTGATCTTCTTCAATAGGAGGGCAGGAGGGATAATCTAACAGAGATTTGAGTTCTGCTGAGTCGTCTTTTCCTTTGAGTAATTGTTGAAATTCATCGAGTTTGTGTTTGTTTTTTGTTGCGACAACGAGTTGGAACATATTTTTCTCCGTGTTTGAAATTAAGCTTCGTTAAATAGAGCGGTTGAAAGATAACGCTCGGCGGTATCTGGCGCGATTGTTAGAATCACTTTATTTGAGTTTTCTTTAGCGAGTTTTAATGCAACAGCGACATTTGCGCCTGAACTAATTCCGCATAATATCCCTTCTTTGCGCGCAAGTTCGCGTGCCGTTTGAATGGCATCTGCGTTAGATATAGTCATGACTTTGTCAACCCATTCAGACTTAAAATTTTGAGGAATAAATCCCGCGCCAATTCCTTGAATGAGGTGTTTGCCTGCATTCCCTCCCGAAATGACTGGAGAATCTTCAGGTTCTACCGCAACAACTTCAAGGTGAGGAATTGCACTTTTGAGACCTTTTGCATTTCCTGAAATGGTGCCTCCTGTGCCGACTCCTGCCACAAAAATATCAAATTTACCTTCAGTATCTCTAAGAATTTCTTGGGAAGTCGACAATTCATGTGCTTTAGGATTACTCTCATTTTCAAATTGATTCATAACTAAACTATTAGGGATGGATGCATTGAGCTCTAATGCACGTTTAACTGCTCCCGTCATTCCTTCTGCCGCGGGCGTAAGAACAAGCTCTGCCCCGAGATGTGTCATGAGTTTACGGCGTTCAATCGACATCGATTCTGGCATCACAATGATTAATTTATAATCGCGTGCTGCAGCCATCATGGCGAGTCCGATCCCCGTGTTTCCGCTTGTCGCTTCGATGAGTGTAGCGCCTGCGTGAATTCGTCCCATCGCCTCAGCGTCAAGTATCATTTGTTTTGCAACACGACCTTTAACGCTCGCATCAGGATTGAAATATTCGAGTTTAACCCACACGTCGTTTTCAATGCCCCACTTTGAGGCATTGAGTTTAACAATAGGGGTGTTTCCTACTGTTTCTGTGATATTTTCAGCTATTCGCATAATGAACCTTTACTAATTAAGTTGAACGACTCTATTATTCAATGTGGAGTACAGGACGCACTGAAATTGAACCACGAGATTCTTTTGCATCGTCAGCGCGCGCACGCACTTTGATTGAGATCTTTTCATTGCCTTTAGGCATTCTATCGAGTTTGACTCCATAAACGGCTTGAGTATTTTTTCCTTCAATATTGCCGCGTAAATAAGTGGTTGGGATTTTTTCTTTGCCCATAATAACTTCTACCGATTCAAACTTGAATTTTCCATTACCATTGTATTGACGGAAGGTGATTTCATATTCACAAGGTTGTCTAAAGAATCGTGCGCATCCTTGGGTAATGTCCCACATCACGGATGTGCCTGAAATGTCTTTGGCGTTCCATCCAAATGGAACACTTACAGGGCCTTGTCCATATTGCATCAACGTCCCTTTCATCCCTTCAGCTTGATGCGTGTTCAAATCATATTTGATCCCTTTCTTCAACACATCCCAGTGCATGTTTTTCTTCGCTGCATCAGGGTTGCTTTTGTAGGCAATGTAGGCGGCAACGCAGATGTCTTGACGTTGTGCAGGGGTTAATCCAATATTTTTAGGATTATTCATCTCGGAAAGGACATACGTTTCAGCTTCTTTGTATTTTTTATCTTTCACCAACCCCATGACTTTATCTGCAATGGCGCGTCCATTAAATCCAAAATGACGGCTCAATCCAGTTTGGTCTTTTTCATCCAACTTTTTAATTGACTCAATCAATTTTCCATAATGTTTACGCATGTGGCCCCAAGGCATTGTTCCTTCCATGATTTTAATTGCTCTTCCATAGTCACCCGCACGACGATTTCCAGTTTTGGTTTCTGCCATGTCAAGAAACTTATCGCGCTCTTTCGCTGCGACGCCATAAGTTTTAAGTAAAGATTGTGTTTTTGCAATCGTACAATCTGTCGCATTGGCTACACTATTTTGAAATCCGATTAAACGCCCTTCGTCATCAAAACAACCGAGCGCAGGATATGCCGCTACATTCTCTTCAAAGCGTTTGAGATTACTATTTTCTCTTTGCTTTGCAAGGATGAGTTCATCATAAAGTTCTTTGTTATCAATGACATCTAGGGTAAAACGCATAAAAGTATGTTGTCCCCATTTGGAGTTAAAAAGTAACTGTAAAACATCGGTGTTTTGTGCATTGATAGGTTCAGGTAACGCAATCACCATTTCAACATCTTCTTTAAGATTATGATTAACATTATAGTAGTTTTCGCCAGATTCATCTCCATCCATAACTTTACTGATGTGATGATTTCCGTTCCCACTATTAGAGGCCCAAACAGCAGCAATTTTGTGCTTCACATCATTACGCGATGTGCCGAATGCCGTTGTTTTGGTTACGCCCGATTTGACCCAAGAAATTTCAGTTAAACAAAAGGAGCCATTCGGAGAACGTCCGTGTGCACCATTGGCTGCATTTTTATCACGTTTGATTGTAATTTTGACGCAAGGGTATTCGAGTTTTTTATTCGTAGCAATGCGTACCGTGTAAATATCTTTTTCAGGATTGATTCCGCTCACCACAAAATCATCTTTTTCGCGCGTGATGGTTGCTCCTGCGTCACTTTGGACACTCGGTGTTGCAATTTGCACTTTGTCTTTGAGAGCATCAGCGATGAGCGTTTTAATTTTACGATAAGGATATTCCATTCGATCAAGTTCAACAAGAATATAACGTTTCTCAACGGTTTCGCGAAACTTAGGATTATCCCATACGCGATTCTTGAATATCGAACCAGCACGAATCCAGTCACTTCCTGTATAAAGTACGGCAATGAGTTTCTTCTCTTTCTTTGCGCGTTCGATAATTTCATCTGCACTTTCGTTTTGTGCAAAGAGTTGTGACGTTAAAACGCCGAAAAAGATTAATATAAGTGTTAAATATTTCATAGTTCAGCCTTTCTTAGTACAAGGGTTTTCCGTACACTTGGATTTTCGTTAAGTGGAAGAATTCATTTTTCACCCCTGCGCGACGTTCCACTTTAATGTATTTGGCGCGAATCGGTTTTTTGAGCTCTACTAACCATTCGTTTTCAGCACGTTCGGAAGAGAAAACGCGTTCCCATTTCTCTTTATCAGTCGATACAGAAACAACAATTGGCACTTCGCGTGCATTATTTTGAGTACACACGTTGCGTAAATAAATGGTGCTTACCATTCCATCTCCAGGAAGCGTGACAATCGCCCATGGATTATCTTCTTTGGCGGTATGAAATGCTGCGGGCTGGAGATCATCAATAACGCGTAAATAATTACTAGGATTATCATGTCCGGATGTAGTACTGGTTTGGAGCAAACCTTTCTTTGAGAGTAACTGAAGTTTTGATTTCAAGAAAGGGGTTGTATTTTTAGGAGGATTCAAATCGTCGTATAATTTGCAAATTTGTTGGAAGATGGCCATGTCTCCAGACTCTGAAGCTTGACGAATTGCAGAACTTAAATATTTTCCAAACCCTCCTTCACCTTTATCGTGTTTTTTAATTAATTGTTCAATGGTTTTGATGTAGGATGATGCGTATTCTTTATCTTTCAAGAAAAGGTTACTTCCCCAGTTCATAACGGTTGAAAAATTATTAGATGTTCCATAATAGTCTTCAAGAATGTTTTCGAACAACTTTAAGCAATACTGTTTGTCGTTATCCAAGAAACGTGTTTGTGCATCTAATACACCTGCAAAATTGTATTTTTCTGCTGTGGGGCGATCGCTTTCAGGGAGGTTTTTATGACAGGATGAGAGCAATGCATAAACCGATGAAACGCCGCCAATATCTTTCATTGCTGGTACGGCATATTTGTGAATAAGGTGCCATCCAATTTCTTCGTAATCTGCATAAGCGACACAGATCCCATCTGCCCAACGTTTCCATATGGTACTATTTTTAACATTTGCGCGTTTAAGATAATTTCCAAATGAATTCCATGCTTCATAGTGAACAGGATCATATTCAATTGCCGTTTCAAAAACAGCGGCAATACGATCGGAATAAACCAAAGGTTTATCTTCAGGTTTAATTTGTAACCCTTTGCCCCCATCAAGTTGGAAATATTTGAGTGTAAATGCAGTGGTTCCTGCTGGAAGTGTGATTTTTTCAATCTTTGGCGGATTCATCCCTCTAGGTCCATCATTATCTATAACGAGTTTTTCTCCTAAGAAAAGTTGTGATCCATCATCCGATGCAAGAGAGATGGTATATTCTCCTGCTTTTGTACAGTGGATTTCGCCGTCATAAACCATCGCAAAATGATTCCCGCGATCGGCTTGAGCAATATCAATTTTGTTAGTTTGTATTTGTTTATAAGGAGTCATCATTGCAAAATTAGGCATGGAGCGACCTTTAAATTCGTATACACTACAAGATTTAGGAAGGAAGGTAACATCAGGCGCCGTTTGCGCATAGATCATATGATTGGCGATCCAAATATTGTAGCTAGCATTAAGATACTCACTACGTTTTTCATACATTTTCTCAAACATATCTAACGCACCAAAAGTATGCAAATCCCAAAACGAACAATGAGTCCCAGTATAACGGCCAACATAGTTTCCGATTTGCCATCTGCCGTTGTCGTGACGATACATCACCGCACAGTGTCCGGGCTGACCGCCTGGGGTTGCCATTAATCCACGCGCTTTAGCTGAAGCTGCGCCATAGTGAGAAAGTGAACCACAAACGCCACCCACTTTATGATAGGATTCATAACGTGTATAGACATGTTCCCAAGGCTTATAGTAATTGGAACCATGGATACTTTCTCCGTAAGCATTATTGAGTAAATAGTGCACGTGCCATACCGCATCTCCATAGCGATTGGTAAACATATTATTAGCGGAAATTAAATAAGGAATTGCATCGGCTAAAAGTTTATCGGGCGTGATGATAAAACGCATTTCACGAACACTTAATTTATCAAAAGAAGGATGGAGTTCTCCGCGTTTGTGGTTACGAACATAAGTGTTATATAAATCCATTACTTCAAAGTTATCACCCCAAGCAGTTAACGCACAGGCAAGCGCGAGGTTGCGATAGACTTTTGAGTACATAAATGCTTGTTCGGGATCATTGGAATAGATCATGTAGAGGAGTTCGAGAACGCGATCAGCCTTGCGAACTTCCCCTGATGCAAATAAGTCTTCAATTAAATTCGTTTCACCCATGAAGTATTTAAGAAACTCTTCGCCTTTTTTGTAAGCGCGCACTTTTTCGACACCTTCGGGGGTTACAGCATTGATCCACGTGAAGTTTAACACGGCTTCACGCACATCGGCACGTTGACTCAACAAGCGCAATTTGTCTGGTGTATTTGCGTTGAGTTCTAATTTTTGCAATGTTTGATCCAATTCACTCATGTATGCACGGAATGATTTGGGTAACTCTGTTAAAGAACCTACGGGTTGAATATCGTCATCTTCATCTGTAAATGCGATGTCGATTTCTTCCGCGGTCGTTTCGTCGCCGTAACCGTCGGTAAGTTTGCGAACGGCTTTACGAGGGGTATTGACATCGCGTCGGGTCGTGACTTTAACTTCGTCAGCTTTTTTAACGTCTGACTTTGAGTCGTCTATATCTAATGTATTTAAGGGCTTTTTATTTCCAAATACACTTTTAGGTGTTTTTGAATCTGTAGAACTGCTGTCTTGCGAGAAAATATATCCAAAAATACCCACAAGAATCAAAACGAAAAAGCCTAGAATCATTGTTAAACATGATGAACCTTTACGGGGAGGGATGTATTCCTCTTCATCCTCATCGGTGTCGTTATTAACAACAAATTTTTTACTTTTGGGTTCCGTTGACTCGGTCGGAATATCATTCAATACCGTATTGGAAACAGCCATTGGGGGAGGGACTTGTCGTGTTACAGGGGGTTGATAAGAGGGGCGTGGGGTAGGAATATCACGCGTTAACAAAGTCTCTTTATCTATAATCTGTTTTTCAGGCGTTTCGGGCTCTTTTTCTGTTGGGGGTTCAACCTTCTCATCTGTCTTAATATCAGATTCTTTTTTTATGGGCGTTTCATTTTTCTCTTCTGAGACTTGAGGAACTTTCCATTCTAAAACTTCAGTACTCCCATCTGTATTAATCATGAATTTACTTTCACAATTTGTACAACGTACTTTCGCGCCAATCGCTTCTTCGGGCAGGACAAGGTCCTTTTGACAACATGGACATGATGTTTTTCCCATAATGTTTCTCCATTCGTGTAATGGGGTTAGTATGATATAAAGTTATATTATCGACGTCGTGGTGGAATTTGATGAATACATTTCCCGTGAACCGCATGTGCAGTTTCCATCATAATTTCACCCAAGGTGGGGTGAGGATGAATCGTTTCACCTAACTCGTGAGCCGTAAGACCTTGCGTAATCGCTAATGCCCCTTCGCTAATGATGTCAGCAGCGTGTGCGCCTACGATGTGTACCCCGATCACTTTATCGGTGGCTGTATCTGTAATAATTTTACAGAAACCATCTGGTTCTCCTGCGGCTAAGGCTTTGCCAATCCCAGCAAACGGGAATTTACCAATGGCGGTTGTTATTCCTTGTTCAGCCGCTTGTTCAGCGGTCAAACCCACCGAACCAATTTCGGGATGTGTGAAGATACAACTTGGAATCGCATGGGTCTCAAAAATATTTTCATCGCCATCTATTGCGTTTGCGGCTACGATACCCATTGCGCTGGCCGCGTGTGCAAGTTGCCATTTTCCTGTCATATCACCGATGGCATAAATATGGGGAATGTTGGTTTGACATTGAGCGTTTACGTCAATCCAACCGCGTTCATTGACTTCCACTTTTGCATTTTGAAGTTGGAGGGTTTCATTGACGGGAAGGCGTCCGATTGAGACGAGGAGTAAATCGCCTTCGACCTCTTTATCGCCTACTTTTCCTTTGATAGAAGAGCCTGTATCAACAATATCTGTTAAAGGGGTCCCTGTCATGACTTGAATCCCAGCTTTTTTAAATGACATGGTCATCACGCGACTAATTTCTTTGTCTAACATCGGAAGAATTGCAGGGAGCATCTCTACAAGAACCACTTCTACCCCTAATTCGTTCATCAACGATGCAAATTCACATCCAATAACCCCTCCGCCTAAAATTAAAAGTTTTTGAGGTAATTTTGGAAGTGAAAGGAGTTCGGTTGAGGTAATCACGCGTTCGGATTGAGGAATAAACGCAGGGACACTCGCTTTGGAGCCCACGGCAAGGATAAAATGATCCGCGGTTAAGGTTTGTTCACCCTCGGTAGAGACCACTTTAACATGATGTTCGTCAACGAAGCTTGCTGTTCCTTGAATCACTGTCACGTTATAGGCTTTGAGCAAACCTGCAATCCCCGTGCGTAATTTTTCGACAATTGTATTTTTGCGTGTTTGCATCATATCCCAGTCGAAAGAAATATTGCCCTCGATTTGAATCCCGAAGTCGCTGGCATGACGTACATTACGCAACATGTCAGATGCGGCTAATAACGCTTTAGTAGGAATGCAACCCACATTTAAACAGGTGCCACCTAAATATTCTTTTTCGATTAATGTAACAGTTTGTGAATTTTGGGCAGCGCGAATGGCTGCTACATAACCTCCAGGTCCTCCGCCAATAACGATAGTATGACTCATTTTTTTACTCCTATGTTTTATTTTAATTAATGTTTTAAGCGTAAAGTAAGCTCAGCTTCGTAAGCATCTAAGTCGTCAATCTGAATTTGAGCGACCCCTGTCTTCATCGCGGCTTCGGCCACATAACGTGCAACTGCAGGCACGACACGTGGGTCAAACGGTTTGGGGATAACCATGCTAGGTTTGAGCGGACACTCCCCATCAAACATTCCGGCTTCAAAATCATTAGGATACGCCACTTTAAGCACGGCCAATGCTTCAGGTGAGACCGCTTTTTTAGCTAACGCACGAAGTGCTTGTGCAGCCGCAAGTTTCATCTCTTCATTGATGTCGGTTGCTCGGGTATCAAGTGCTCCACGGAAAATGCCAGGGAAACCCGAGACATTATTAATTTGATTCGGATAATCAGAACGTCCACTTCCTGCAATCGCAGCGCCCGCTTCCATCGCTAAGTCAGGGAGAATTTCAGGGGTAGGATTGGCCATTGCAAATACAATTGCGTTGGGAGCCATGGTTTTGACCATTTCGGGTGTGAGGAGTCCACCGGCAGAGAGTCCCATAAAAACATCTGCCCCTTGAATGGCATCAGCAAGTGTGCGTGCCTCAGTGGGATGTGCAAACTTTTGATGTTGTGCGGTTAAGTTGGGGCGTCCTTCGTAAATGACCCCATCAATATCAATCATGGTGATATTTTCACGTTTTGCACCACCCGTTACATAGAATTCTGCACAGGCAATCGCGGCGGCTCCTGCGCCACTGAATACGATTTTAACATCTTCAAATTTTTTACCCACGAGTTCAAGCGCATTTTGAATTCCTGCAAGCGAAATAATTGCTGTCCCGTGTTGATCATCGTGAAAAACGGGCACTTTCATCATTTTTTTCAAAGTTTGTTCAACTTCAAAACATGCAGGTGCTGCAATGTCTTCAAGGTTGAATCCGCCAAATGAGGGCTCAAGTGTCGCTATTGCATCAATTAATTTTTTGGCATCGGTTTTCCCTTCTGCATTGAAAACGCGACCCAAACAAATTGGAATCGCATCAATATCTGCAAAGTGTTTGAATAATACTGCTTTACCTTCCATGACGGGCATTCCAGCTTCGGGACCAATGTTTCCTAATCCTAAAACGGCTGTTCCATCAGACACCACCGCAACTGTATTTCCGCGTGCTGTATATTTCCAAATATTGCTTTGGTCATTTTTGATTTCAAGACAAGGCGCAGCAACCCCAGGAGAGTAAGCAAGCGTTAAATCGCGTTGTGATTGAAAAGGTTTGGTGGCATGAATACCGATTTTGCCAGGTTGACCTTCAGCGTGATATTTCAAACTATCGATTTTAAGTTGTTCAGCGGGAGTTTTGGGAGAATTAGTCATTTTGAGCCTCTATGGATACGGGTGAAACGTGTGATGTATATGATGTGCGGACAGGTATTCCGCGATGTTTAAGATAGTTTTTCGCTTGGGGGACTGTGAATGTGCCAAAATGGAAAATACTTGCTGCAAGAACCGCATCTGCTTTTCCCTCTTTGACCACATCATATAAGTGAGAAAGTTGTCCTGCGCCTCCAGATGCGATGACTGGGACATTGACTGCGGTAGAGACTGCACGTGTTAAATCACAGTCATAACCATTTTTGGCGCCGTCTTGATCCATGGAGGTTAAGAGGATTTCGCCTGCACCGAGATTAGCCGTGGCGTGCGTTGCCCATTCGACAACGTCCATTCCTGTTGGGGTGCGTCCGCCATGGGTGTAGACTTCCCAACGATTTTCATTAGGGACTTTGCGTGCGTCAATGGCAAGAACAATACATTGTGATCCGAAACGGTCTGCGCCATCTTTAATGAGTTGTGGATTTTGAACGGCGGCAGTATTGAGCGACACTTTGTCTGCGCCCGCATTCAACATTTTGCGAATATCTTCAACAGTGCGTATTCCTCCGCCAACGGTGAGGGGAATAAAGACTTGATCTGCGGTTTTTGCCACAATATCGTAAATGGATTCGCGGTTATCGCTTGAGGCTGTGATGTCTAAAAAGACAAGTTCATCTGCGCCTTGTTCATTGTACTTGATGGCGGCCTCAACGGGATCGCCTGCATCGATTAAATCGACAAATTGGACGCCTTTAACGACGCGTCCGTTATTTACGTCTAAGCAGGGTATGATTCTTTTAGCTAACATTATATTCCTTGGGGGTAGGGGATTTATACAAACATATTACTTTAGTAATATACATGATAATCAAATAACTTCAAGTATATTTTACCCTTTTTAAATCGTTTTAGATTCTTTTTCTCAACTTTTAACAAATATATATAATATTTATTAACTTATTTGTGCATAAAAAAAGAGTCTCTACATGATATAGAGACTCTTTGATTATTTTTAATATCGTGAGATTAGTCAGCGCGACGTGTGCGTTTCTTTTGTTTTTTCGCCACGATAGTCAACCATGTGCCCTCGACGGGATCTAAATCCTCCACTTGGAAGCGAGATGCATCATCTTCGCGATTATATCCAATCACCGTTCCTTTGGGAAGAGAATTGTGCTTATCAATAATGGCGTTGCGAATACGGCAGTGTTCGCCAATATCAACATCGTTGAGAATTACGCAGTTGTTGACCGTGCTATAAGAGTGGACATAGACGCCATTGGCAATGACAGAGTCTGTAACTGTTGCGCCTGAGATGATTGAACCTCCACACACGATTGAGTTAATCGCTTTACCAATGCGGGAGAGTCCTTCTTTACCCACTTCTTCATTATAACAGAATTTTGCAGGGGGCAAGGATTCATTGTAGTTATAAATAGGCCAAAGTTTATTGTAGAGATCAAGGAGAGGCTCTTTGTTACGCAAGTCCATATTGGCTTCAAAGTAAGCTTTAAGGGTTCCGACATCACGCCAGTATGATTCACCGGTTTGTCCAGGAATTTCATTATCCATGAAATTATAGGCGAAAAGACGCCCCGTAGGGACAAGTGAAGGGAGAATATCACGGCCGAAGTCGTGGCTTGAAGATGGATCTGCGGAGTCTTTATTTAAGAGAATCAACAAATCATCGTGATTAAAGATATAGTTCCCCATTGAGGCTAAACACATTTTAGGATTGCCTGGAATAGTTGCTGGATTTTCTTTAGGTTTTTCTTGGAAACCTGTAATGCGCCACTCTTCATCAACTTCAATAATTCCGAATTGATCGGCTTCTTCGATAGGGACAGGGATAGCGGAGATAGTTGCAATTGCGTTACGATCACTGTGGTAGTTGACCATTTGGCTTACATCCATACGATAAATATGGTCTGCGCCGAAAATAGCAACTAAATCGGGATCGAAATCTTCGATGAGTCCGATATTTTGAGAAATAGCATCAGCGGTGCCTGAGTACCAGCGACGGTCTTCGGTTTGCATCTGAGCGGGCACAGTAAGGATGAACTGTCCTTTTCCTTTATTATTAGAGGAGATGTTCCAACCGTTGATGATATGTTCAACCAAGGATTGTGAACGGAACTGGGTTAATACGAAAATCGAATTAATTCCTGAGTTAATAAAGTTTGATAAGACAAAGTCGATAATACGATATTTTCCGCCGAATGGGACTGCGGGTTTTGCACGTTCGCGAGTGAGGGGGTAGAGTCGGGTCCCTTCGCCACCAGCGAGGATCATCGCTAAAACTGTTTTACGCATTTTTTG
>CAZIVM010000054.1:0-14343 GCA_964542845.1 uncultured Victivallales bacterium | reverse complement strand
AGCCAATCGCCGTGAACGAATCAAAAACAGTACCGCCATAAAGATAGCCAATCGTCGCCCCATTCGAGACGACCGGTTGCCCAATACTTGAAGGTCTCACCCAAAGAATCGGCGCCCCCGCTTCGGATTCAACTGAATCCTGTGTGGGTTTTATAAAAAGTTCGCGCGTTGGCGTGGCAAAAATAGTGCGATTGTCTGGCGCAAGGAGATTGCGTTTTAAAAACTCAATATTGTCTAAGAGTTGATTAATCCACTCGGCCGAAATGTTATTAACCGTTGTTGAGGGGCGTCGAGGTGTCGCAGGAATCATTCCCCACCTCCCACAATCCCTGTGTCGGGGAGATTCTCTGCCGAACCGCCAAGATATAAATCTTTATCCCACCCCTTTGGCATGTACACCCATGAGACTTGACATTCTAGCGCCTCGCCGCGTTTGGTTACCGAACTCCCTCCTTGAAGCCAGCACCCCGCAGTTGCTGGCAATGAAAAGGTATATTTTGGCGCCTTGCAAGTATAATCACAAGAAACCAGAGATTCAAGTGCAGCAATCTCAATGGAGGAATAATGCGCCGTTACAATTTGCACGCCCGAACGATAAGCATGAACCCCAGGCTTAAGCATCATTGCAAAAGGAGCATAACCTGCAGGGACTTGAGTGTCTGCACCTAACCATTTAAAGATATTAGATTGAGCTACTGTCATTTTTGCATTTTTTGCACTATTCCATAAAGCGGTTCCTTGTGCTTTATAATCAGCCGTGCCTGACTTATAATAAAGGTGATGATCCCAACAGTAAAGGTAAGAGTCATGACTTGACAATGGGAGGTCGATATCTTGGTTTTGCAGAGAATACGTGAGCGTGACCGAATCTTTATCTGATTTTTTCTCAACACCATTTGCGGAGACCGCAGAGTTTGTGTGTTCAATAAAACACCGATAATAACCTTCTTCAAGACGTTCAATGATACCTGCGGATGTGATGGTATACGGAAAAGTGTCATACATACTACCTGAAAAAATTTCACGTAAAGCGTCTTCTTCTGAGTCAACATCCTTAACAAAGATTTCACAACGTGCATTTTTGACATTGCCGTTTGAATCGACGGTTGTTTTAATGGGGCCATAAGCGCGATTAATCATTGTTATCTCCTATGCGGTTAAAAGGGTTTCAGTTTTGAGTGATGGATCGGTATTTTCTGCAATTCTTTTTTGAAAACTGAGTTGTTTTTGAGCAACTTCGAGTTGTTTATTGGCGTTTTTTGTATCTAAAAAACCACCGATTCTTTGCCATTGATTCGACTGAATCTCATCTGTTTTTGAGATAGATTGCGTAGAAAGTGAAGCCATCTTATTCATCATCTCTTCTTCGCGTGACATTGCATTTTCGTAATCCTTTTTAAAATTATTTAAGGCTTCAATTATCTCAGGCGCAAAACCATTTGCCGTGCCTTGTTCAAGCATTTCATTATATGATTTGAGCGCATTTTGAGCCTCTTCCTGCGCTTGTGCCTTCAGGGTGCCGAGCAACTGCAACGCGCTTGCAGGGTCCGTGTTCGTCATTGACATTATCGTTTGGTTTTCAGCTTCTAAAGCACGACGTTCTTCAACGGCCAACTGAGATTCTTTAATTGATTTTGTGAATGAATCAATATCTTCAGCATGTTTTTCAATCGCAGCGTCGCGCTTATCTCTTTCGCTTTTCCCTTCAGAAGAACGAATCGCCTCAATTCGTGTTTCGCCGTGCATTCTTGCATCGGCAATTTTCATATCAAGGGTATTCATTCCGTCAACATCGCTAGGGCTTAAATTTGATTTTTGCTTTTCATAAAGCGCGATCAACTTATTAGTTTCATCTTCAATTTTGGAGATGCGTTTTTGACTCTCGGAAACTGTCGAATCCGTGATTTTCTTCTCCATGTCATCAACTTCTTTTTGCAACTTTTCATTCGCTTTTTTTCGTTCATCATTAACTTTATCATTCGCTTGATTTAATGATTTCAAACGTTCTTCATCCGTTTGGTACTTTCCAGTTGTGGCTGTTGTATCTCCCGCATCTAATGCATTAATTTGTGCAAAAATTCTATCAAGCTCTCCTCTTTGAGAATTATACTTATCATCGATAATCTTATCATATTCTTTTTGAACGTCTTCATATATTCCATCCATACTGTTTCTGCTGCTATATTCGCCTGAACGCACTTTTTGCCTGTAATTATCCCATGCCTTAGAGACATCAGAATTTGATGTATTATCCAAAGATCCTGCATCAGCTTTATCTTTTGCAATTTGAGCATCTAGCGCATCACTTTTTGTTGTCAATTGTTCCCAAAGTTTCTCTTTGGTATCTGAAATTACAGCATCCTGGATAAGTTTAGTTGTCGTTGCGATGTCTGAAAGTTTGCCAGTGATGGGGTCAAGTCCGATTTCGACACCGAAATCTTTCTCAAGTGCATAGGTGATTGTTTTGATTTCTTCTTTTTCAGTATCGGTTAAATCTTCTTTAGCCTGGAGCTCATTTAAGCGTTCGAGACGTTGAATTGAATTTTCATTTTTTTCATACTGTGCATTAATATTTTTAGTTGCCAATTCATCGGCTTTGGTCGCTTTTTCAAGGAGTTCATCCACAGAATCTGTGCAAGCATCAATGAGGGTTACAATTCCTGTAATTGCGATTGAGACAGCCGCTAAACTTGCCCCTATAGGATTAGAGGCTATGGCTAATGAGAGAGCCTTCCATGCGGTTGTTGCGCCCTTTACTGCAAGCCCGATGCCTGTAATCACGGTTGCGCATTTAATGGCAGTTATAATTGCGTTTTGTGTATTTTTATCGCAATCAGCGATGGCAGAGATGATGGGATAAACCGCATCTCCTAATTTTGAAAGTTCAGCGGAAACCCGATTTGAAATTAATTGAAATTTGGCGTCGAGCGATTGAAGTTGTTCATTTGTCGCACGCGCTGAGACACCTGCTGACGTGTTGAAACTCTCAAGGTTGCCTTCAAGTGTCTCAAACTGTCCACTCAAGGCGGCCACGGCTTTTTGAGCATCAATTGAACTAAAAAGTTGCGCCATCACTTCGATGCTACCGCCTGTCGCTTCTTTAATCTCTTTCAATGCGCCGACAAGCCCCTTGGTGCGCAAAGTTTCAGCGTTCAAAGAGAGACCCAGTTTCTCGGCCGTTTTTGTTGCTTCAGCTGATGGGGAGATAAACGCCGCGATCGCTTGATTCAACGCGGTAACCGATTGAGCTGTTGGCATGGTGGTCGTTAAGGTGGCAAGCGCGGCGCCGAGATCATTAATGGGCACATTCGCTGCCGCCGCAGTTGAAGCGATTTGTCCAATCGTTGGCGCGAGAGCTTCCCCAGTCGTTTTGCCATTAATCACGATTTGTTGAAACCAATCCATAACCGCGCCTTGATCTTTAACGCCGAGACCGTAAGCGTTCATCATCGTTGTGACGGCATCCATGGTTGAAGTAACGTTCGCACCAATTCCTTTAGCGAGACCTGCGACGGACTCCGAAAATTTAACCAACTCAGCTTCTGTCCCTCGAACCCCGGCAGAAAACGCAAAGTAAACTGCATTCGCCAATTCAGCTTGAGTTCCTAATGCGGGATTAACTTGTTCAATGGCTTGTTTAATTGAATTTAAATTAAGATTGGGGGCAATGGAGGCGATATTAGATAATTCTTTTGAAAATTCACGCGCCGTTTGAATACCTTGACGAAGAAATGCTCCCGCCCCGACCAGCGCAACCAAACTTGAAAGCGCACTAAACGCCATGACGCTTTGAGCTCTTACTTCCCCCAATGCCCCTGCATAAGCGGTACCGCTCGCAGCTGCATTGCGCTGAGCATCGTCAACCTTCATAAATCGCCCATTTGCATCACGCGTGACACTCGCGACATTTTGCGTTGATTTCGTCATCGCATCCGCCGTTGTTGCGCTTTGTTTTTGCGCTTGAGATAGTTTCTCAAGCGATTTATCCAACGCTTCAACTGACTTTGTCGCGGATTGCGCGGAGCCGTTGAATTGAGCATTTTCAAGTTCAAGTGCAATTTCAATTTTTGATTTTTTACTCATCGGGATAGTTTATTCTTGGGTTATAAGCTAGAGGATCGGGGTAGAGATTAAGTTGTTCGGGATTTACGTTTTTTTCTGAAAAAGGACTAATCGCAATAGCACCGACCAAAGAGACGGCTTGCCAGGCGTCTCTAAGTCGACCTTCGCGCATGATCTCAAGCTCTCGGTAGGTAAAGGGTCGAGGGTTGAGTCCGAGGCTTCCCGCGTAAAGCCAACATTTTTTGAGAACGCCTTCGCGTTGGCTTCGCCATCGTTGATAATTGGTAAAATTCCGTGCGCGTTGCTGACACTCTTGATCTCGGCTGTACTTGTCTCTAACACTTTGCGGTAATTGGCTGAATAAAGCTTCATCGTTGTCCGAAGGAGCTCCCGCTCCTCCGGTATCGGGAAAAAATCGATATACGCCTCATTAAACGCATCAAGCGCATCTTTCAAGTATTCGCCACTCAACGAATCAAACAAGTCTTGAACACTCACCCCTTTTTCTTCGAGTTGAACGTTCAAAAGTAGTGCAATGATTTTGACACGCATAAGCATATCTTTGCCCATTGACTTAAAAACTTCTGAATCCAAAATGTCAAGACCAAGAACGTCTCGAATTTCTTCAACTTTCCCGACCGTGAGTTTCACGGTCCAGGAACGATTTTTTGAATCATTGAATGTTAACATGATTAACCTGCTGAAGGTGTTTTATAACCTTTGAGTTCAAACGCATTTTCAGAAGCGCAAGGTTTCGCTTCGCATTCAAACCAGGAAACGCCTTTACCATCAGGCGCAGGTTTGCATTTTATCAATTTAAAATCGCCCTTGACTCCTTTGCCCGCGACGGTATCAAGTGCCTCAACATGAAAGGCTTCTTTTTTTGCAAAAAGGTCACACACTTTTTGACACTCTGAGTCGGATGCAATATTGAGCATCTTCCATGAAATGGTGCAGGTTAAAAGCCCTGGCTCTTCAGTCTCAACTTCAGATGAATCAATCGTTGAACTAGAGGTATTACGCCCCGTATCAATCGACAATTCTGTTTTGTTTTCAATTTCGACACCATCAATATCCAAATAGGACTCCGTGGCTTGTTTTGGATTGCGTGGGGCTTTAGTTGTAGTAGTCATGAAAAACTCCTTTGTTAGATTTGTTGTGTGCATTGCGCACTGATTAAAATTTTATAAACGGTACGGCTTGAGTCTTCGAGTTCGAAAGGTTCAGCACCTTTCAATGTAAAATAAACGCCATCCATTGACACCTTTCCAAGATGCGCGTTTTGTGGCAAAAATATAGATGAAACATGATGAACCAACTCCCACGACTTGACGCGTTCTTTGCCAGGAATACATTCGTACGGCATCACGATTAGCAAAACAATATCAAGCGTGTTACACACGTTATCATCCGAAATTTCAGAGGGACCAAAACAAATTAAAACGCAGGGCGTTTGCGTAACTTCGCAAATTGAAGAGACCACTTGATCGTATGAACTTGCACTGGCAAGTTGCACGTCTTTAATGGTTTCGATTTTTTGAATTTCCAAAACCAAATTTTGTGCAATTGAATTGTATGAAGGGAAACTCATTGTGCTTTCTCCTCAACTATTTTTTGACCCATTTGCAAGACTTCATCATCTGTAGGCAACCATGGACGCGCCTTTTGTGTAACTTTGTGAACTAAAAGATACATCATTTTTATTTTACGACCTGCAGGCGTTTTTTGTGCTAAAAACGCTTTTTCTGCTGTTTTCAAAATAAACAAATCCCCCATTGCACGTGGTGGTTTTTTCTTCGCATCGTCGTTGAGTGGAACGGCTAAAAATTTATGATTCTTAGCTTTAATTGTTCCGCCCGTCTCTCTGAATAACGCCACGGCTGACACGTCTGAAATGGTCCCTTTCGATTCAGGGGAAACAAAAACTTTCACTTCCGCATCACTCACGCTTATCATTCGAACAGAACGCGCAACGGTTGACCACAAACGACGTCCACCTTGAGACTCTGCACGACTTTTAAGAAGGTTGGCGGTTTCGGTTCCCCATTCTTTCATTATTAAGCGACGCTCAATCTGTGTCATCTCTTGCAATTTGTCTGAAATTGATTTGAATTTTAAGACTTGTTTCATCTCAAAAACCTCTTAAATTTTCGGTTGTAAAAATGGGTGCATCACCTTTCACAAAAACAGCACCTGCGCTTGAACTATCCTTTTCGGTTGCTCCGGGCAATGATCCATCCCCTTTGCCAATTTCTGACAAAAGCTTACGAACATTCTCAACGCGGGATTTAATTTTTTCATTCTCTTTCGAATTAATGTTGCGAGAATACGCGAGTTCTTCGGAAAGAGTCAAACACCACGACTTCAAAATTGACGCCGTCGATGAAGAATTGACGGGCACTTGATAGCGTCTACTTAACATAATATCAATCTCTGCAGATGCGGAGTCAAGATCAGATTGTGCGCTTGCGATATCTTCGCCATAGATAGCCTTAAATCTCTCTTCAGTCAAACGTTGTTCAAAGTCGGTGGTGTTTGCGTAACTCATTTGATTGCTCCTTATTGTGCGCTAGAATCAACAGAAACGGCGGCGTCTTGCAAAACACGGTCCGTAGCCGTGTCAATGCTTACACTTTGCTCATTTTGCGTTTCTGTTGCCGTTTTTGGCGTTTCGGATGAAATCCCACTGGCCGACACTGAAATCTCACCTGCTCGAGCGGCTTCGATGATGCCAGGGGCGGCGGTGATGTCGTGGTCTTTGTGAAGGGTCAAGACCCCTTTATCGGCTTTTCCAACAAATGCCTTCATTGTGGGGGTTGGATCTTCAAGCGTCGATGTTGACACGCCGACATAGCCAATCCAGCTGTTGTCCCATGCAACAACCGTTTTATTGGTTGTCGATTTGACAATATCCGAAATCACACTTTCAGTCGTTTCAATTCGCTTGGTTATCGCACCATTTTGGTCAAACTCCGTGATGGTTGATTTGTTTGCAAGCACACCGCACCCCCCCAGCAAGGGGATTGCAGTGATGATACAAATAAGGGTTAATGCTTTAATCATAACTCACCTCTTAAGCTGGGTATGAGCCATAAATTAATTGAGGCACGAGAGGCGCAATCGCCCCACGTTTGCGCGTGCCATAAACGAACTCATCTTTCATAAACACGTGGTCATCATCTGCCTTTGTTTTGGATACGATCCCATCATCCGCACGGTCTTGATAGACAAAGGGTTTAATGACGTTTGAATCATCGACTAAAAACCATTTGTTTCCGGTGATGAATGGGTTCAACACCACTTCAACAATGCCGTAAAGTTCATTGTCAACGGTTGCCCCATTCACGATGCGCGTTTTATTTTCGATCAACGCTTTGGCGGTCAAATAAAGCGCATTGCCCACCATTAAAACTGTGGGACGAATTAACAAAGGATCCACGCCGTTATGGTCTTTATAACTCATCATCGTGTTGTAAGCGGCTTTAAACGCATCATAAGAAAGCGCAGCAGTTCCTTTGTTATTAATGGTTGATTTGCCAATTTTGCGATTGGCAAAAAATACAGCTCCATCCATCCACTTTGAAGTGTTATTGTTGAGTTGATCTGCGAGGAGTTGGTCGGGCAAATTCGCCGAGGTCAATCCGAGCTGTGCAATAGCTGGCATGCGCGTGGCGTATTGATCATCTTCAATCACAGCTTTAGGAAAGACAACGGTGTCTTCAAACGTTTCATTCGCGACATCGAGTTTCAGTAAACCGACCTCATTTAACGCGCGTTCACCGACAAACGCACGCATGCGAGTACCGACGAGTGTCAAGGGATAAGATTCAATCCCAACGTTGGACTTGACAACAGCGCAAATGCGAGTATGGACGTTGGAGGCACGCCCCAACCCTTTGTTAAATTGAGCCTTGACCGCGGTGGTCAAGTTTGCCATATTTTCGGGTGTAACTTTCATGGTTTAGCCTTTCTTTTAAGCGTTTGAAATGATGCCATTTTTACGTAAAACAGCAAGCATTGAATTTACAGTTGTAACGATAGTTGCCGCGTTGGCATCGGCCGCTAAATCTTCGATTGCGGAGGCTTGTTGCGCGACTTTGGCCAAAGCGATCGCGTGCGCATCAATATTGACGTAAACTTCGCCTTCATACACGTCAATTACAATCCCGCAAGGCACTTTGTTGGTGCCTCCATTTGAATCAACCGTTTCTTTGTCTTTGATGTAGCAGGTGCGACCGCGCATGGCACGCGTAACGGCGTTGGTTGTGTCGTTTTTAAGCGAGATAATCCCGCCGTGAACTTCACATGTTCCGTTCTGAACGCGCACGCACTCCCCAATAACCGTGATTGAGGCAGCATCACTTGCCACAACGATTTTACCCTCTGAATTGAGCGCCACAATATCGCCAACGGCTGGACTTGCCCCGCTTGCGATTTCATAGGTTGCGAGCGGATAACCGAGTGTTAAACTTGTCATAATGAGTTTCCTTTCTTCATTGTTGAAAATTCTTCGTGCGTTAAACCGCAAGCCTCGGCCATTTCCTTTTCGGAGTCGGTGAGAACTGCTGGCGTTTTATCGGATGCAGGAGGATTGATTCTGCCGTGAACAACCACGGGGGCAGTGGTGAGAAAATCGCTTAAAACGGCTGCAGATTGTTTGCGCGCCCATTCTTCTTGCGCTGCCGTGATTTTACCCTCGTTTTTGCCACGTTCAATAATGGCTTCAAGTTCGCTTTTTGACGCCGTGTCGTTTAACGCGCGCACTTCATTTTCAAGCGATTCGATGCGCTTATTTGCGTCTGAAAGGGCTGTGACGGCTTCTGAATCTTCGGTTGTTTTTGCGTCCATTTTGGATTGAATCGATGCAATGGCGGTGTCGGCTTCTGCGTCGCTCATCACGGCGGGCGCATCGATGCCGAACGTTTGTTTGAGGAACTCCAAGAATTTCTTATTCATGGGGCTTTCTCCTTTCATTTTTGGGTTAATATTGTCGTCGGAAACGTCCGACATTACGATGGGATCTAAACGAACGCCTTCGTCGCTATCTGATGCAACGAGAGGTTCAGAATTGTTAATGGCGGGGTTTGCGGTAAACGCGATGGAGGTTAATTTTTTGGGTCCTTTTCCGCCCAATCCGTAAACGACAGGCGAGAAATAACGCAAAAAAGCGCGTTGAATAAAGGGCTTTGCCATGTCGTTAAATTTTACGTCTGTCGCCCAAAGTTCGCCGTCTCTCTCTGTGATCACGCAGTCGCCAAGCACGCCGCGTGCATTGGGCAAACGGTCTTTAACGTCTTTTTCAGAGTAACCAAGAGCCGTTGAAACATAATGAAGATAGTGTTCACAATCGATGGGCAAACGGACGTTTTTTTGCGCGTGCCAATCCGACATCTGAGTAATGTCTTCAGCGGTGATTTCAGTCTCTACGGTTTGAGTATTTGGGAGCGTATAAGTCAAAACGCCAGGGGCAAAAATGCGAAACTCAACGGGGAGTCCATCACTTAACTTTACGCTCATTTTCATTTTTTTTGGCATTTTTTTTCTCTTTCGACTTGATTTTTTCTTGTTTCGATTGTATTGTATTGATATTGAACCTACGTCTTGAAGCGCCGAGTTATCCCGGAAGGCTGTCAACGTAGGTTTAATTTTTTCTTATGAAGTGAATTTTTTTTGATTAATATATTTTTACTTTGATATTCTTTATTTGCTTCGTGAAAAGATACTATTTCTAAATGAGTGCCTTTGTTTTCTAGCAACAACATCGTTTGCTCATTGGGATTATATAAAGAAACAACATCTCGCTCATAAAATTTATAATCCGGCGTTTGAAGTTTCTCAATTGATCGGGATATTTGAATATTATTATTGCCCAAAGTAGTCGAAATTACATAGTGTGCTTTTTTTTCATTTAGCATATATTCTTCATGATGCTTCCCATTATGAGTTATACCATAATCATCTTTTTTACCCTGTTGAATAGAAATTAAAACTGGTTTTTCAGTTAATCCTATTGTTTCAGCTTGTTTGTTTCCAAGCACCCCAATTTCGATGGGGTTAAAATCCTTAAAATGTGATTTTTCTTTTTCAATTTTCATTAAATCGGATTCGCTAATTTTCTTTTTATCTTTTCCATTTGAATCCACTCTTATTGATTTTACCTCAGAAACGACATCTTTTAATTTTTTTGTCCCTGTCCCAGTTGATTCTAACCCAACAGAAAGAAGTCTTTCCCACCCGTTTTTAACATTTGTATTGAGTGATATTATACCTTCTTTTTGCATTTGACCAATAAATGAAAATCTACCAGATATCAATCCATTACCAACGAAGTTTTTTATTTCTTCAACAATCATACTTCTCGTCTTGGGTTCCAAATAAGATAGATTATCTTGAAAAATATCGTAGGGATTGAATGCAAACCCCGATTCTGCAGGGGGTGTTTTTAACAACGATTCCAATTCTTTTTGTGCTTTTTCATCACGCGTGGGCTCTTTTTTCTCATCACTCACGAAGCAACGACAATTAAAATCCCATGGCGGATAATGCGTACGCCAAAAGTCGTGTTTTTTGGGCAATACAAGACCGTTGAGTTCAGGGTGTCCTGGATGCGAGTATGCATCATCTTTTGAATGATATTTGAAGTAGGGATACATCTCTAAAACTTCGGAATCCATTGAGACTTCCCATTGCCCAACCGCGTCTGCTTTGGCTTGTTCTTGAATTAAAATAAATTTAATTCTTGAGGCATGAATCATGGATTCCCCGTTGTTTTTTGCGAATTTGTTGAGGGCAACATACGCGTCTGACATTGAGATTTTGCCTGCTGTGTATTCAGCACAAACTTCACGCATTTTTTCTGCAACATTGAGCTTTGCAATTTGACCACAACAAAAAACGTGCGGTTTAATTGAATCGTCCAACTTTTGATGAAATTCTTCATCCGTTAAATTGGTAATCATTGTAACACGATTTTTAAGAAACTTTTTAGACGCATCGAAATTTTGAATTAAGCTCATTGATTACCCCCTTTTATTTTGCCAACTTGTGCAGCGCGTTTGAGTACGCCTACCGTATAGGCTGAAGCCATTGCGGATTCAACACCACTTTCAAGTTTTTCAGTTGAACCAAAGGGTATATTTTTTGAAAATTTTTCGATTTCTTCTTTAAATTTTGATTCGTCTGTGATTTTGCCGAGTTGTTGAATCGCCTCAATCACGGGGTCGAAGACATCCTTAAACGCTCCCTCTTTTTCCATTTTGCTCATCACAGCTTCATCAAGATTCATTCGTTGATTTGCAAGTTGTACCGCGGGGGAATAATCGCTTAAAGAAACGGGGGCGGAAGGTTGATTTTGTGAAAGTTTATTTTCTATAATTTGCTTTTGAATCTTCTCTTCATCGGGTGTAAGTTCAGGAATGCCTAAAATTTCACGTACAACACCCTCAACGGCCACGGATGGCGTTAATGCACCCGCATTAATGGCCGTTGAAATGGATTCAATTTTTGTTTTTGAGATTTCAGCGTTTAATTTTTCATCATCGAGGTCTAAAATAAATTCAAATTGTGGAAGGAACGCGGTGTCTGTGCCGTAATTAAATGTAAACCAGGGACGAACCAATTGGGAATTAATCGTGGATGCAATCGCGGTGCAATCGGCACGGCGAATGTCATCACGAACGGCACTTTGAGCGTCTCCACCCGAAAGCCCCGAAGATTGGCCCGACGAAGCATTTTGACCGATAATGATTTTTTCAATCACACGATCAAGGTATTCATCGAGCTTAAAAAAGACGTCCCCTGTGGTGTTTGACGCTTGGATCATCTCCATTTTAGTCCCATCAGTGACAACGGCCGAGCCATTGGCTCCAAAGTTCGCTGCGATTTGTTGATATTTGCGGAGTTCACTCTCAAACTGTTTGTCTGAAACGCTTAACAAAACGTAAGGGATGCCGAACTTTTCGATAAATGACATCTTCCATTTGGTGTTTGCGTTTTGGAAACAGTGCAACCACGCTAAAACGCGAATCAAACCGCCACGAATGGGGTCGTTTCCATTGCGTCTCAAACGGTGCAAAATCACTTTATTTTCGGGGATTTCTTCGCCTTCTGCGTTATCTTCGGTAATGATCGTGGGAACAACGCCTTTTTTGAAATTTAAAGACGTGGAGGGGATATGCACAAATCCTGCAAAGGACTTGCCGGCATCTTGCCACACAATTTCAGACGCCGAAACGCCGGGAAGAACCGCCATGGATAAATCATAAATCAAGTCGTTAAAATTGTCTAAATCCATGCCGTTCCCAGCGGATATTAACGCACTTTCGAGCGCATCAGCAATTTCTTTGGCTTTATCTGAACTATCCGCAGGCACAATGCGCCATTCAGTGCCAGTTACGGCATTACGGCGCGTGTTCATCGCTTGGGCAATCGTCCAGTTTTTCTCTTCAATTTCGATTGAAATTCGGCATTGATCTTTGATGTCTCCACCGTTGGCCGCTTCAATCATTGAGGCGACTTTAGAAGGGGAGAGACCGCTTGAAAAATCGGAGGCTTCACGTTCTTTGGTGGTGAGTTCGACCATTTTAACAATTTGTGGGATTTTGAGGATGGCTTGCGCCCATTTTGTGGGTTCAAATTTCATTAGAATTTCTCCCATTCATTTTGTTTTTGATCATCTAAATTTTTATCATGGATTTTTGCGCCCAATGCTACTTTAGCATCAACAGAGGCAGAAGCTCCAGCGTCAATCATCATCGCACAAGCACACGCCATATCGCAATGGGAATACTTCTCAAGTGGATTACGATTTTGAACCACTTTTAAGCGATTCGCAACACCGACGTTATCACGGCCGAGCGCTGCGATATCGTGTTGAAACTCCACTAAATTTTGAGGAATAAAAACAGTATTTCCTTGAATCTTTTGCATCATCTGAGTAAAGAGTGCGGATTTGCTATCCGAAGTAAACACAAGCCCTTTAAAACGGCGTTGAGAATACTCTTTTTCGAGTTCTTGACACACTTGGCGTCCAATACCAGAGGCATCCGCTACCATCGTAACGTTTGAGTTGCCTAAAATTGATTTAGCGATCTCTTTTTGGATGGCGAAATCATCAAGTCCACGAATATTGATAATACTTGACACCGTGATTGAATTTGTTGCACTGTCTTTCTTCCCTAAAACATAACTTGAAATATCGCCAGTTACAGCAATATCCCAACCCGCAACATTATAAGATGAATCGCCTAAAATTGTTGAAATAATTTCATTTTTGACAATCGTTTCAGCGGTTGAAATGGGGGTGTTTTTGAAGTCGAAATTTAAATATTTACCTTCGTCTTTGATTAAAGATTTGTTGAGGTGTTCCCACGAAATAAGTTGCTCGTAGTCAACGCCTTCGATACACATATATTCACGACTCCACCCGCTTTCATCGTTGTACAGCGCGCGGAGTTCTTCGGGTGTAATCTTTTTGCCTTCTTCATCGCGAAGATCAAGTCCTTGTTCATACGCATCAAGAATTGTAACGTTATGGACTTTATATTTTCCATTAACATTACGGCGTAATTCGCTAAATTTTGTATCGGGGCCACGCGGTGTTGAGATTGCCCAAACCTTAAAGCCACGAGTCGCAAGCGGGAAGATTACGCGCCAGTGTTCACGTCCACCATTGGGAAAGAGTGCGAACTCTGTAAGAATAACGTTACCCGTTAAACCTGCGATAGCGTCAGGATCACGTCCCGGGAGTGCAACAATTTCAGCCCCATTGGGAAGTTTTACCCCGTATGATGTAATTCTCATTTGATTTACATAGGATTCAGAGACCCCAATTTCGGGAAGGATGCCAAAAATAGCCTTGCAGTGCATTTGTGCCTTTTTTGCAGTGGCCAGGGCTTGACGTTCTGTCAAGCTCACAATGTACCAATTTTGACCGCTTTCAAGGGCATCCATCACAGCAACAAGAGAGGTTGTAAAGTCTTTCCCCGCTTGACGACACCAACACAAAATTACAATGCGTTGTTGTTCCATAACGGCGCGTTTTTGATAGGGGAGGAGTTTAACGACTTCAGCCATTTTTCACCTCCGTTTTTTCGTCCTTTAATCCGTAAATTTTACGAATTTCTGCTAATTTTTCAGCGGAAAGTGTCTTGTCTTTTTCGGCAACAGTTGTTAATTCCATGATTTTGGTGGAAAGCTCGGCGATTTGCGCTTGATATTTTGCGACCTCTTCAGCGTGCGACGCTTGGAGATCTGAAATCTTTTGTTCAAGACGTGCAATTT
>CAZIVM010000053.1:2729-14399 GCA_964542845.1 uncultured Victivallales bacterium | reverse complement strand
TAATAATGTATAACATAAGGATATTGATATGGCTCATCACGAAAATAAATCATCGAAACGCACCGATGTGATGCGACGCTCCATCGCATTGGGACACTGCGTGTGCGATCCATCCAAACCTTGCCCTTGTCCTCTTTTTAAATCTCACGACGTTTGCGAATGTGCTGGCGAACGACTCCCCCTCGCCCACGAAGGTGAAGTGCGTTTAACCGAACACATTCGCAGTGCGGGCTGTGCCTCAAAAGTCCCCCGTAAAGTATTGCGCGAAGTGATTCAAGGACTCCCATCAATTCAAGACCCACGAGTCATCGTCGGAACAAACTCAGGCGACGATGCCGGGGTCATTATGCTCAGTAAAGACACCGCAACCGTCTTAACCGTCGACGTCTTTACCCCCACCGTTGATGATCCTTATACCTTTGGGCAAATTGCAGCCGCTAACTCAGTAAGCGATATCTATGCCATGGGCGCAAAACCGCAATCCGCCCTCTCGATTATCGGCTTTCCTGCTTACAAACTCCCACCTGAAGCCATGCGTGAAATCATGCGCGGTGGCATTGATAAAATGCACGAAGCGAATATCGATGTCATTGGCGGACACAGCATTAATGATGAAGAGGTGAAATGCGGTTATGCCGTTTTTGGCACCGCGCCTGCCGAACAATTTGTACGCAACGCGGGGGCAGAACTTCATGATGTACTTGTAGTGACAAAACCCCTCGGCAATGGCATTATCTCATTTGCACATCAAGTCGCGAGAGCAGAAAAATCATGGGTCGATGAATCGACAAAGTGGATGGCCACCTTAAACAAAATCCCCGCCGAAGCGATTGAAGGACTCCGCGTCCATGCCATGACCGATATTACAGGTTTTAGTTTGACTGGACATCTCGCAGGAATCGTTGAGAATAGTCAGATTGAAGTGACACTTGATTTTGATAAACTCCCCCTCCTTTCTGGGGTTCAAGAATTAGCGTGTCAAGAAGTTCTTCCTGGTGCAATTGAGCGTAATCGCGAATCAATCGATGAAAAAATTCTTGATTTATCTCAACTCACGGCGCCTCAAATGTACACGATGTTCTGCCCCGAAACCTCGGGCGGACTCCTCGTGTGTATTCATCCTGATGATGTAGCAATTTATCAATCCCGTTTAACCGAAGCCGGTTTTCCTTGCGCGATTATCGGAAGCGTAACACAAAAAAATACGGATCCCAAAATCATTGTCACCACCCAAAACAAAGCGGAATGGCAACCCATTCCCCTTAAACAACGTGGCAAAATTAAATCCAATATCGAATCCGAAACACAAGTTACCGAAGAAACTATTGAAGCCACGCCAGCCACACAAACTCCGAAAGCGTGTTGCGCGGGTGGGGCATCGACTCCGAGTCAACCTGTGACACCGTCAACAGCTCATCGACCCCATCCAGCCCATGCCCCCGCGTTCGCCAACTATTTAGGCGCAGTCATGGGTCAAGAAGGCGCCATTGATCTTAAACACAAAAAGTTGATGGCCATTGCCCTTTCTGTGGGATTCAAGTGTGGTCCTTGTATCGATATTAACATTGCCGCCGCCAAAGAAGCAGGCGCGACCGATGCACAAATTGCGGAAGCGGTTTCAATGGGGGTTGCCTTTGGTGGGGCATCGGCACTTATGTTTTACAACAATCCCTAATTCATAAAAAAGGACGTTATGAAAAATCGATTTAAACTCTTTTGTATTCTCTTTTCATGTATTCTTTTTGCATGGCTATTTATCGCTACCATCGCAACAGATCGTGGAATCCAAAGCGCCATTCAAGAAACATGGTTAAATCGCAGAACACATATTTCAAGCCTCATTACCAATTTCAACACCCCCTTTCAATATGCGCTCGCTAAACGCGCAGAAGAAGTCTATGGGGGGCGTTACGAAGGTGTATTTTATGCCCCGACAACTTTTCAACGCGTAACCGAAAATGAAAATGAAGAGTTTCACGCGAATTTTTATGGCGTGAGTGATCAATTTTTCCAATTCACAACACCAAATGCAGACATGAAGCTTTCTCGTTCAGGAGTTTATATCAATCAAAAAGTTGCAGCGAAACTCAAACTGAAAGAGGGTCAATTTATTAAACTCAAAACGCAGTTTAATTTTAAGGTTCACCCCCTATTGGTCAATCGTGCAGAAAACGATCACGCCATCACCGAAACTAACTTTCGCATTGCGGGAATTATTACGGATGACCAACTCGGCAATTTCCAACTCAATCCCTCGACTGAAAAACCGTTTAATATCTTTATTTATTTACCCGAACTCAATCGTTTAACGGGCGAAAATACGGGCGCATGCAACATCCTTATCAGTTCACAACCCACCACTCCAGATTCTTTGACACAGATTTTGACATTTGAAGATATTCAATGGGAAACCATGAACTTCAACCCCAAAGGGACGATAGTTATTTCAAAAAACTTTTTCTTGCCCCGTCTTTTTAACCACATTGAAGATGCGATTCCTACATTGAGTTGGTTCGCGAATATCGATGCCCAAAATCAAAAATCATCACAACGCGTCCCTGTCATGGGCGTGGGAAATTTGCGTGACAACGCCATGGTGGTTTCTGAGCAACTTGCACAACGCCTTGGCATTGCCCTCAATGATACCATTATGTTAAAGTCCGCCGTGGTTGAAAATAATGAAGTACGCTCGAAACAAGACGTTTTTAAGATTGTGCACATCGCCCCCACCGAACAATTCTTGCACTACCGCAACATCATTCCACAACTCGATCAAAATCTTCCTGAATCCTTCGCTAAAGACCCCCAACTTTCCCCATCTACCTATGTCCCACAAGCCATCATCTCTTTGGCAAAAGCCCGCACCTTATGGGCAGGGAGTCATGGCAACACCTCAGGGGTTATTTTAACCGAGTTCACCGAAAAAGAGCTCCTCGAACAAATTCAAAAAAGTGAATCCCTTTTCTCGTTTGGCTTCACGCATGAAAACAAAGGGGGAGCATTTCAACGCGCCATGAAAGGTTCACTTTACGAAAGCTATTATATATGGTTTCCCATGGGATTTTTGCTACTCATTGCTGTGATGTTTTTGAGTTATAGTTTCCAAATCGCGACCCGTCCAGATGAAAAAAACGGCAACTTTTCATGGCGTCAACTCGCCGTTTATTCAATGATAGGCTCAGGGATTGGATGCGTTTTTGCATATTATACAAGCGCAACGTTTTGTAATGCCGCAATGTACATCCTCTCTGATTACCTCCCAGACACCCTCATTTCACCCAGTTTTCATCTCGGACAAATCATTGCCCCACTCTTAATTCCCTTGGTCATTCTCTACATCTTATA
Organism: uncultured Victivallales bacterium; assembly: GCA_964542845.1. Classification (GTDB taxonomy): domain Bacteria; phylum Verrucomicrobiota; class Lentisphaeria; order Victivallales; family CAZIVM01; genus CAZIVM01. The sequence continues at coordinate 11,054 of CAZIVM010000053.1, read as the reverse complement.
CCGAAATAGAGAATCTTTAGCCAAAGAATCCCTCATTCGCGACGTGTATCTCTACCCCCTTGAACTCCTCATTGGGGCAAGTCTGATTTCCATTGCCTACTACATCACCGAAGAACAGTTCGACAATTACTTCTTTAAAAGTAATATTCAAAATATTCTTTTTATCATGGGCGGCGTCATGCTCGTCAATATTCCCTTTTATATTTTACAACAACTTTGCGGACTCAAATGGAAATGGATCAACTACATCACGCAATTCAAAGAGTGGAGTTGGGCGTGTGGCTTTGCGGTTGCATTGCTTTGTATGAGTGCAATATTTATACAATACTCCCCCCCGCGTTACTTTGTTTGTAAAACTGCATTTCCTGTTTATACCCACACGATTGAAGGCTGTGATGTTTCTCCCACGCGCTCATACGGCACAACGTATAACTACAACTTATGGCAAGCGGTGATGCCCAATGTTTATGGCACAGCGTCCCACAAAGGTTTATGCAGTGCCCCCAAAGAATACACGCTTCCTGGAGCCTATAATCTTCAGACCACCCCCGATACACCCATGTTGCTTACCCCCGATGGCATTCCTTACTTCTTAGTTCATCAAGAACCCTACGCTACTGCGGTGAATAACCTCTTTATCTCAAAAGAGAATTTTGATTTATTCTATCCCAATTCAGGATCGCAATACTTTTTGGCAGAATATTCAAAATTCGAAGATGAACGCGCGCTTATGAATCAACTCCAACCTTATGCTCCCCAGTACGAAAACCTAGATCATTTTCATGATCTTATTCTCAATACCCAAAACCATTATATATTAGTTCTCAACCGTATAGGTCTATTTGCATTGATTCTCCTTGCGATTGTCTTTATCATTAAAATCGCACTCATTTGTGCGGCTAACCCCACGAAAAATTATGTATCCGAAAATTAAATTTGACAAGGAGTACGTTGATCAAATCATCAACGCAACTCAAATCGAAGAGATCGACAATATCTTAAATAAAAATGAACGACTCACCTTTAATGAGTTTATCGCTTTACTCTCACCTGTCGCTCAAAATCGTATCGAAGCGATGCGCGAAAAAGCCGCCAAGTTGCGTCGTGCCAACTTCGGACGCGTTGTCCGTTTTTACGCCCCCATCTACCTCTCCAACTATTGTTGCAATGAGTGTATCTATTGCGGGTTCCGCGCCTCCAATCAGAACGAAATTCGCAAACGCATCGATATCGAAGAACTTAAACAGGAAGTCGAAGTACTCAAAAAATGGGGCATCGATTCCATTGTATTGGTTTGCGGCGAAGATAAACGCGCCATGACCATCGATTACTTTGAAGAAATTATGCCGATGCTCCGTGAATCGTTCGACTACATCGCTATCGAAATTCAACCCCTCCCCGAAGATGAGTATCGCCGAATGGTCAAGGCGGGCGTCCATGCCCTCACCCTCTACCAAGAAACCTACGACAAAGAGCGTTATCAACTCCTCCATAAGGCAGGACCCAAAAAATATTACGATCAACGCCTTGAACATCTCGAATATGGCGGAAAAGCTGGTTTTTATCAACTCGGTATTGGGGCATTACTCGGACTCTCCCCATGGCGCTATGAAATGGTCTCTTTGGCCGCTCACGGACTCTGGATTATGAAGCATTACTGGAAAAGCAAAGTGAACTTCTCTTTTCCACGTATCACACCAGCTGGCGACTTCGAAGTCCCTTACCCCGTCAGTGAAGTCGAGTTGGAACAAATCATGCTGGCATTCCGTATCTTTTTTCCCGAAAATGACATCTATCTTTCAACACGCGAAAGCGCATCATTTCGCGATCGCTTAGCCCTCACCGCAGCGACCGTCATTTCTTCAGGATCGAAAGTGAGCCCTGGCGCATACGCGGAGTCCGAAAATCACGAACTCCCTCAGTTCACCATGAACGATAATCGATCTGTGGCACAAATGATTCAAGACTTTAAAGCCTTAGGTCTCGAAGTGGTGTTCAAAGATTGGGATCCCACCCTATCCACCGCTATCTAAAAAATAAGCAATCTTGGAATAAAAGCAATCGAATTGAATCATTCGGTTGCTTTTTTTATTTAAAAACTTTTTTATTCGTCTGTCAAGTAAAAATATCCAAAACGCATAGGAATAATCAAAGGGGAAAGCAACGTAAAGGTCACGCTAGCAGGGAAATCAACCACTATCCCATCTAAAATGGCGAGTCCTAAATACAGATTTGCGTAATCAGATGTTTGCTTTGAAAGGTGGGGTGACACCTTGATAAATGAAATACGCAGTTGTGAATCATTGAAGTCATGAAAAATTTCATCGTGCGTTGGGCAATTTAATTTATCTAAAGATTCTGTGCACGCTTTTAACGGAAACCGTGGCGAATCCTCTAACGCTTTAACAGAAAACTCCTCAAAAGAATCATGAAAAAAATTCACATCTCCTTTCGGGAATTTTTTCTTTTGAACCTCTACCCAAACATAGTGTTCAAATTCCGAAGAAGAATCGATAAACGTATAAGTATCCTCTAAAAAAGTATAAGGCCACCAAGCCCCTATTGCCCCCAAAAGAAATGCGCGTTTCCAACACCCTATCACACGCGCCTCTAAATAATATGCTGTATCAGTAGCATAAATCCTTTGATTTTTAGGCTGTGTAAAGTCAGCATAAAAATCGATTTCTCCCACTTCGGCAATACGTGGACTCGTCCGTACAATATAAATGCAGCCGCTCAAAGAAACTACCATTGTCGTTAATATAAACATCAGCATGATTTTTTTCATTCGTGATCTCCTTTATAAGTTTGACGATAGGCGTTAATATAAGAGGTAAAACTTTGATCGTAAGGAGTTAATCCTTCGGATCGATCATAAAAACAAATGGATAAAGATGTAGAGTCGTTGCTTTGCCCAAAACGCAAAGTGAGAACCTGATTACGCGCAGAATCTTTATACACACAATATATCGAATCAAACCCAATGATATCTATTGCATAATAAACCTTACGTTCAACATTTTTGCGAGAAGAGAGCATCTCATCCATTTCTTGAGCTAAATCAACGAGTTGATTTATAGAATCAAGTTCTGGATAATAAATTTGAAAATAAGTTGAGGGCTCATAATTCAAAAAAAGGGAAACCTTCACCTGTGTCTTAAATACCATGATTTGTAACTGATTATACATCCAATCGTTCGCCAAACAACACAAAGCTCCCATAATCAAAAATACCACGAGAATTACGCCATAGCCTATTTTCCGCATTCACATGACTCCTTATTTTTTATTTTTTTAATGACCTCCATTAATTATCTATACATTACAACGTTTTTATTGAAAAGTCAAACGCCTTGACTGCAATTTAATGAAAATTTGTAAATTCAAAAAAATATAGATTTGTAAATTTAAAGGATCGTGATATATTAACAATCAAAGTGAATTCTCCAATCTCTTCATCTCTCCCCAAAAAGGTTCTATGTTTTCTTCTCCACAAATTGTATTGGCCATATTCGCATTGCTCGTTATTATTTCAATATATGCGAGCAAACTCTCTGCATGGCTTCGAATGCCAGGGTTGATTTTGTTTCTCATCGTGGGGATGTTGGCAGGATCGGAAGGGGTTGTAGGTATCGATTTTGAAAATGCAAAAATTGCAAATTTTATCGGGACCATCGCATTGGCTTTTATTTTATTCTCTGGCGGATTTGATACCCCATGGGGCATGGTACGAAAAGTCTTTGCACGTGGCATACTTCTCTCAACAATCGCAGTATTACTAACCGCATTATTTACAGGATGTTTCGCATACTATTTTCTCGATGCTGTTTTTCCAAGCCTACAAGTATCTTTTGCATGGTGTTTGTTACTCGGATCCATCGTCTCTTCAACCGATGCGGCTGCAGTGTTCTCCATTCTTAGAAGCAAAAACGTCAGCTTAAAAGGTGAACTCAAACCCATGCTCGAATTCGAGTCCGGAAGTAATGACCCCATGGCAACATTCTTAACACTTTTTATGTTAGGCATTGTGATGAAAGAATCCGCATCTGACGTTATTTCAAATATATCACTCAACGATTATATTGCAATTATTCCCATGTTTATTTTAAAAATGAGTGTCGGGATTATACTCGGTTACGTTTGCGGAAAAGGCGCTACCCACCTTTACAATCGAATCAACCTCTCAGCAGATGGACTCTATCATGTGCTAGCCCTGAGTATTACCGTTCTGACCTATTCATTAGCAGAAATCGCTTATGGAAATGGTTTTATGGCAGTCTATGTCGCGGGGATGACCATGGGAAATCAAAAATTTATTTTACATAATCGCATCGGTCGCGTCTATGATGGCACGGCATGGCTGATGCAAATCATCCTGTTTGTCATGCTCGGACTCCTCGCTTTTCCATCTCAACTGTGGGATGCTAAATGGATTGGGTTAGTCATTGCACTTTTTTTAATGCTGATTGCGCGCCCTGCTGCCGTGTTATTATGTATGATTCGATCCCGTTTTTCTATGAAAGAACGCTGTTTTATTTCTTGGGTAGGGCTCAGAGGCGGTGCGCCAATTATGCTTGCGACGTTTCCGCTACTCGTTGATGCGCCGCATGACAACCTCCTTTTCCATATTGTGTTCTTCATCGTTTTAACATCGGTCACGCTTCAAGGGATATCGTTAATGCGCGTCGCCAAACAATTTAAACTCGATGCGCCCATCAAAGACGTTCCTTTATCCCCCATCCTTTTTGAGCATACAGGCACAATTCATGGATTGTCATATGAATTTGAAATCACCCACGATTCCCCCATTCAAAACTTTATGATTTCACAATTAAAACTTCCCCAAAATGTGCTCATCCTCCTTATTCAACGTCAGCAAAAACACATTATTCCGCGCGGAGAAACACGCTTAATTCCCGGCGATGTCTTAATGATTTTGGCAGAGCCCAATCAATTCGCGATCCTCGACGATATTTTTACGCAGACGCCATCCAAAGTTGAAAATTAAAATTTCTATGCTATATTATAAAAAATAACCCCACAAAGAGCATATTATGAATCATCCTATCGAAAACGAAATTGTACGACGTCCCATTCAAACCCGCACAGCCAAGTGGGTGCACCCCTTATTGCAGTTCATTTACAAGTGCGGACTCCGCCCTAATACCGTTTCTATATTGAGCATCTTTTTTGCACTAATGGCAGGAGGATGCTTGATTGGAGTGCGCTACTTTGAACATAACGGACTCATCGTCCCGACCCTTTTATTCATCGGAGCAGTCATCGGCATTCAACTTCGTTTACTGTGCAATATGTTGGATGGACTACTCGCTGTTGAATGCAAACTTCGCAGTGTCACGGGCGAGATTTACAACGATGTGCCTGATCGAATTTCAGATACGGTGATTATGGTGTGTGCTGGGTACGCCACACTCTTACCCTGGAGCGTTGAACTCGGTTATGCAAGTGCTTTTTTAGCCATGATGACCGCTTATATTCGTCTATTGGGAGGGAGCTTAGGTCTTAAACAAAAATTTTTAGGCCCCATGGCTAAACCACATCGCATGTTTCTACTCACCCTCGCATCTCTCGGAAGCATCATTGAAATGATTTATTGTACAGAGTTCAAAGGCTATACCTTATATATTACCTTGATTATGGTCTGTTTGGGATCACTTTTAACAGTTATCCGACGTCTTATGCTCATTTCAAAAGAACTTCATCACACCTCATGATTCAAACCCTGCTCATCGCTATCACTCGCTTGTGTTGCGGTATTATTATCCGTAACGAAAACAACGATTTCAAACAAGCAAACGTGGTCTATTATGCCAACCATACAAGTCATTTTGACTTGCTCGTGGTTTTAAGCGCGCTCAAACGCCCGCAACGTCGAAACCTCCACCCCATCGCTGCCAAAGAATACTGGGGCAAAAATTGGATTCGACGCTTTATCTCGCTGCATGTGTTAGATGCCATATTCATTGATCGACGTCATCCACAGCGCGCCAAACAAACCTTTAATGTCATTCACGACAAACTCAATGCGGGACAATCCATCCTCGTCTTTCCTGAAGGGACACGTCATGAAACCGATGTCCATCCCGAATTCCATAACGGCATCTACCTTATTGCCAAAATGCGCCCCGAAACCCTCTTTATACCTATATATTTAAAAGGGTTCGATCGCACACTTCCCAAAGGCGAATACCTCCCTGCCCCCAATATGGGCGAAATTACCTTTCGTCAAGGGCTTCAAATTCTACCTAACGATACCAAGCAAACTTTTACAGAGCGATGTCGATTGGCACTCTACGGAAAAACAAACATATACAAGGATTATTATGCTCTCATATCTCGAAGATAAACTCACACTTTTTATTTCTGATGAACGATTGAATATACTATTATGTATTGTCGGAGGAATCCTTTTAGCGGCAACTCTTTTCGGTCAAATCATAAAATGCACACAAAACACCCCGAAAAAAATGGCGTTTATAGAGAATTTTAATAGCCGCGTCCGATCTTGGTGGACGATGTGTTTTATTTTTGTACTCGCGCTCCTCAGTGGTGGCATGGGTTCTATCATCCTTTTTATGTTGATGTCGTTTCTCGCCCTGCGCGAATTTATTGCGGTTGTCCCTACACGTCGAAGCGATCATCGCATCCTTTTATGGTGTTTTTGGATTATTCTCCCCGTGCAATACTACTGGGTGTTCAGTAATTGGTATAACATGTTTGTCATTTTTATTCCCGTGTACGTCTTCCTTTTCGTGCCCGCACGCAATGTCATTGCAGGCGATTGCAACGACTTCCTCACGCGCACCGCAAAAATTCAATGGGCAATAATGGCTTGTATTTACTGTATAAGCCACGCGCCCATGTTACTCAAATTAGATTTACATCTTCATGATGGAGGTTTGGCCAATTTACGACTCCTCTTTTTCTTAGTAACCGTGGTTGAGATGTCAGATGTGCTGCAATATATTTGGGGAAAACTATGGGGTAAACACCCCATTGCCCCTCAGGTTAGCCCGAACAAAACTGTTGAAGGATTCATTGGAGGTGTGCTATCCGCGACCGCGCTTGGAACCGCGCTTTCACTGCTCATGCCCTTTAACTGTTACTGGGGAGCAGGAATATCTTTTGCCATCGCCATCGCGGGTTTTCTCGGAGACCTCACCATGAGTGCAATTAAAAGAGACTGTGGTGTCAAAGATTACGGAACAACACTCGCAGGTCACGGCGGAATACTCGATCGTATCGACTCACTCTGTTTTGCCGCCCCTATTTACTTCCATATTGTCCGTTATTTTTTCACGCATTAATTAAAAATAAGTGATTATAACACGCTTAATGAATAGTTATTTATACTGTAAAACAAGCAATTAATGTCAATTTTATTTGTTAAGAAATGAAAATATTTATTTTTTTCGATTTTTTTTTATTTTTTTCAAAAAAAACACTTGACTTTTGATAACAAGACATGTATAGTTACAATATGGCAAGAGTCATTCTCTTGTGTAAATCGCAAAATATAAAAATATTTTATCCCCCCCAAAAACAAAAACAACAAAGGAAATCTCTATGAAAAAGAATTTCACACTCGTTGAGTTACTCGTGGTTATCGCAATCATCAGTATCCTCTCAGCTGCCCTTTATGGCGGTACCATTTATGCAATGCAAGTTGCACGTCGTCAAGCTTGCCGTGGTCAACTCCGTGGCGTTGGTGTTGCTGCTCAATCCTATGAAGCAGAAAACCAAGGTAAACAAATGATCATTTCAGATCGTGCACAAGCTGCTATTTCTTACCAACGTTTCATTTATCTTGGTATGATTGACAATGCTAAAACTCTCCTTTGCCCAGAATGTTTACATGATGGTGAAGGTCGCGATGGAACTTATGTACAAAGTGATTTCCAAACAGGTTCTGGTACAAACATTACAGAAAATTGGAAAACATTAAAATCTGGTTTTGGTGCAGCTGAAGATTACTCTTTTGCTAACAAACGTATTCCTGCAACTAACGTTTCAACAGCACCTTTAGCTGCTGATGGTTATCGTGAAGCAGATGCTGGCAACGAATATGAAGGTCATAACCACTTAAACTACGGTAGTGTTCTTCATAAAGCAGGTGACGTTATTCCAATCGCTGAGCCAAGATGGTGGTTAAAATGTGGTGGACAAGATATGCTTTCTTCAGCAGATACAGGTATCTCATTGTCAGCTGCATCAGGAAGCTAAGTTTTATAATTTAGTATCATATAAGGCTAAACAGTTTAAAAATTGTTTAGCCTTTTTAAGCTTTTAGATGAAGGAGATTGG
>CAZIVM010000053.1:0-2719 GCA_964542845.1 uncultured Victivallales bacterium | reverse complement strand
GATTGGGGCATTCAAAGAACGCTTAATAATTATAATCTTTTATAATTAAACAAACATAAGGAATTAATCATGAAAAATAACCTATCCATCAAACGAAAACGGCCACAAGCGATGGCAGAAATGGTAGTTATCTTAATTCCAATGTTAATTATTTTTATGGGACTATGGTATGTTTCCGCCGTCGGAAAAGATCGTATCCAACTATATGTGAATGCACGCGGAGAAGCAGAACTCTTTGCATCAAACACTGCAGGAACCCCGTTTACAGATGCGATACAAGATTGGGATCGTGGACGCGACGGATTAATGTTTACAGCTGATGACAACCCTATTTATGGCGTTGATTATTTTTATAGTTTTGGACCTCAAATGACACAAGGATCAATCAATCCTAATGATATTGATCAATATTTAGAATTTAATGTATCGCAAAATATAGCGTCGCCTGTCTTTGCCGTGGGCGCAGACTTAGTTCAATACAAAGGGTCAAAACAAACGTTTAGCACCCAAGGCAACGATCGCGCGCAACTCTTAAAAACATTTCAAACATTGTTTGGTGTTGATGCAGGCGAAACGATTACCGAAGAAGTTTATATCCCCGCAATGAGCAAGGATTTATAATATGATTTTCCCTTCCAATAAAATTTTAACACTTCAAAATTTAAATACATGGCGCGAAAACCAACGTAAGAATGGAAAAAAAGTTGTCTTTAGCAATGGCTGTTTTGATTTTTTGCATCATGGACATGTCGACTATTTATTTAAAGCACGCATGAAAGGCGATGCATTAATTGTATTGTTGAATTCAGATGCATCTGTCCGCACACTCAAAGGACCAACGCGCCCCATTAATGCAGAACAAGATCGTGCTTTTGTACTTGCAGGGCTGGCATGTGTCGATGCCGTATTGATTTTTGATACCCCTCGTTGTACCGAATGGATTGAAAAAGTTGCACCTGACATTTACGTTAAAGGGGCCGACTACACCATTGAAACATTAGATAAAGATGAACGTACTGCCCTTGAAAAGGTCAATGCCAAAATTGAATTTATCCCCTTCGTTGAAGGCTTTTCAACAACAGAAGCCATCCTCAAATCTGCAAACGCTATCACAAAAGAAACAAATATCACCCAATAATCACCCAAACGAAATCGCACGCCTCTTTTTCATATTTACGCAAACACAAAAACAAAAGAGAAATCATATGAAAAAAACTTCACCCTCGTCGAATTACTCGTCGTCATTGCTATCTTAAGCATTCTTGCAACAGCGCTATATGGTGGCACGATATATGCTATGCAAGTGGCGCGCCGCCAAGGATGCCGTGGACAGCTCAAATGCATTGGAACTGCTGTACAAGTTTATGAAGCAGAAAACCAAAGCAAACCACTTATTATCCCGAAACGCGTCTCTCAATCACAATCTTATCAACGACTTATTTTTTTAGGTATGTTAGATAATTCTAATCTATTAAGATGTCAGGAATGTTTATCTGAAAAAGGGAGAACAGGAACGTTTGTTCAAGAAGATTTTGCGACTGGATCTGGATCGTCTATTGAGTACAATGATGACATCAATGAATCTTTTAAAGAATCCGTTGACTACTCGTTTATGAACAAGCAAATCACCCCCTTAACCGCAAGTACATCAGCCCTTGCGGCAGATGGTTACCGTGCAGGAGAAAAAGATAATTTTAATGAAGGCCACAATCATATTAACTACGGAAGTATTCTTCACAAAGGCGGAGATGTCATAGGAATCGCCGAACCTAGATGGTGGATTAAAATTGGAGAACAATCCGCTATTTTATCGGATAAAGATACAGGGTTAAACATAGAATAAATGGATAAAAACTGTTCGCTTCCCTCGATTAATATGATGTTAGAGGAGCCATTGACGTGGTCGCTCCGACGTCATATTGGATTTCACAAATGCAAACGATACTTTTTAATTCATTATCTCATTCCAGCAGCAACGCCGTTAACATCAGAAACAGAAATATTCAAAGACTATCTTTTAATGGAACGTAAAGAAATGCATCAAATATTGCATTGGAGTACAGCCATTACCAAAGCAACCCACGATGCTATGCAGCAAACCCCTGATTTATCAGAAGATTTTTTACGTTATACAACCCTTAAAACGCTCGAAAAATATACCCGACTTCCCAGTACTGAAATCCAGAGAATACTACATTTATTAAATCAAAATGATTGGTTCTTGCATATTGTAGGACGCTCAAAAAATCATTTACGCACACTAAAAGCAGAAAATTTTGAATATATCCCCTATCGGAATAATTCGATTTTACTTTTACCCAATGTCGCATTTGAACAAGGTTCGATAGCGATTATGTTTAAAACGACCTCCTCTCTGTCTCATTATACACCGATCAACCACATGTTAAACTTTTTATATCTCCAAAACAAGCTTGCATGGAATATCACGCAGTTAAGGATTCGGTCGTTGACTCTTGATTTTAATCACAATTCCACGGGAAACTGGAAGGAAGAAATGATTACACAGAAAGAGATGGGGGATTTGTGTTCATTTTTCGATGAGAGCGTAAAAACATTAGGAATCAATCAAACGCACGAAGTGATTATGGAAACCGACTATCCGTGTTGCACCTCTCCTGAAATTTGTAAAGGGTGTATTTATCAAAATTGGATTTGTAAAGAATCATGAATAGTCGATACTGAATAATATTTTATTATT
>CAZIVM010000052.1:0-14577 GCA_964542845.1 uncultured Victivallales bacterium | reverse complement strand
AATAATCTCTTTCTTTTCATCGCGTAAAGGCATACTCCATCCAAAACTATCCAAGATCGCAATCAGTGCGTATAACATCACCACAAAAAAGCATACAACTGCCCCTTTTCGTGCCACCACTTCGCGATAAGCTAAGCGCCAGTATTCGCGTTTGGAAAGGGCATACGCCATATAAGCAATGCCTAAAATAAAAAGAACGACCACGATATCGTGCGTCCACCAAGAACTTGAAATTTCTGATATTTTATTCCACATAGAATGAACTCCGTATTGATTAACCTAAACGAACGCGTGGATCCACCAACGAATAACAAAGATCCGCAAGCAATAAACCAACGATGTAAAGGCCTGAATTAAAGAAAACCATCGAACGAACAATTGAAAAATCTTGAGCATTAATAGCTGAAATTGTATAATTTCCTAAACCAGGAATACTAAAGAAGTTTTCAAGAAGCAAATTACCCATAATCAAGAAAAGTAATTGAATAGGGACATTCGTCAATACAGGAATCATTGCATTTTTTAATACATGTACAAAAAGCACTTTTCCTTCTGATAAACCTTTTGCACGCGCAGTACGTACATAATCTTTGTTCACCTCTTCAAGGAAGAATGTACGATAGAGTCGCACCCCGCCCCCAATACTCGTGACAAACCCAATAATAATGGGTAAAATTAAAAACTTAGTCATATCCCAACCATACTCAAATCCTGAAACTGGCACTAATTGGAGTTTCGTAGCAAAAAGATATTGTCCACCAATAATAAAAATAAGAGGTGAAATCGACATCAACACGACCGTAAAGATTTGAGATAACGTATCCACATAAGTTCCGCGAAACGTTGCAATAATCATCGCGAAAAAGATGTTAAAGAATATAGACGCAAAGAAAATTGGAATCGTAATACATAGAGATGGAAGTATTTTAGAGGCAATTTGAGATGTGATTTTTTCTTGGGTCATATCCGAAATACCAAAATCCCCCCAAAACATCGGAAGACTCTTTTTGAAGAAAATGGTTTCAGTAAAAATACCAGCCAAAGATGCGGCTGTATCTGTACGAGGTTCCCATGTTTGTTGATAAGAGATATGCGTTTTGCCAGTGGTGTCGGTTTCGGAAATTTCGTCCACTTTGAAATAAGAGCCCATATTAACAAAGAGCGGATGATGGTAGTCTCTCGCCTCTTTCCAGCGTTGAACCGCTTCTGGCTTGGCTTTATCTCCCACGGCTTGACGCGCAATCATATCAGGCGTATTTACCATAAAAAAGAGGACAAACACAATAATGTTAACCCCAATTAAAATTGGAATCGTATAGATTAAACGACGAAGAATATATGTTAGCATTATTTATGCTCCTTTCTCTGATTCACTGTTGTCAAATTCAAGCATATTCTCCTCTTCCGCCTTTTGCGCACGGTATGCAATCACACATAAGGGGGGCATAAAGATAAGGAGTAAAATTCCCCATGCAATTAAAACTGGGGTGGTTTGCGGTTCATTCCACGCAAGACGTGCCGAATCGCGTGTTGGGGCATCCACATCACGATATATATAAGGATATATCAAAGGATGAGGTTTATAATTTTTACTCCAACCATGCATCAATGCAAATGTATACTGGTTAAAACCAAAACAAATAGGTGCATCATGTTGAAGAACAGAAGTTGCTTTTTGAATTAATTCAAATCGTTTCGGACAATTTTTCATAGATTCAAATTGTTTGAAATAATCATCAAAAACTTTGCTTTCATAGTTGACCAAATTTTGTCCGCTATGATTTACTTTCCCTTGTGGGGAATAAAACAAGAAGAAGAAGTTTTCTGGGTCGGGATAATCGCCTGCCCAACCACTGGTACATACTTGCCATTGTCCTTTGGCGTGTTTGTCGCGTAAACGGTTAATATCTGACGCATCTTCTTTAAGGTCAATTCCTAATAAACTCAACCGCCCTCGCATCCACTGGAATTGTGCTTTGTAAGAGGCATTTCCACCTTGCGCATGTTGCAAGGTAATTGAAAGCGGGCGATTATCTGCACCACGTCCGTTAGGATAACCGGCTTCTGCCATTAATTTTCTAGCGTGTTCAATAGGCAAACGCTCATTTTTCTGTGATAACGGATTCCATTTATCCGTGTAAGGGTTGGTAGACTCAGCCCCTTCTTTTGATCCAAAAATAGCAGGGGGTAAAATCGACTGCGCCACAAGACCACGTCCATTTAAGAAGAGATTCAGGAATTGGTTATAGTCTAGCGCAATTGAAATGGCTTGGCGCAATTTACATTGTTCTTCAGAATACCCTCCAACAACAGGATCCTGCATATTAAATGCAAAATAGAAAACCGTCATAGAGGTAGCACTGTACATCTCTATATTTTTACGCAACATTTCAGGAGATAGGCTCATTTCTCCATTATCCCCTGTATTAATTGCTTTATCAAACATATCATTAGAAATAGCGGAATTCTCATAATATCCTTGCATAAATTTTCCCCATGAGGAGATCGCTTCTCGCTCAATATTAAAAACAAGTTGATCTACCAAAGGAAGTTTTTGCCCTGCGGCGTTCAAAAGACCAGCCTCTTTATCTGAAGGTTCGCCTTCGGAAGGGTAGAATTCATCGCGGAAGTTGGGGTTCTTTTGAAACACCATACGTTGTGTTGCGTCATATTCTGTTAAGAAGAACGGCCCCGTTCCAACAGGCCAATTTTTAAGCTGAATTGTATTTTCGATTAAAGCAGGTTGAGCATAGAAGTTCACCACGTCTTGTGGGCAGGGAGAGAAAACAGGCATTGCCATCCAATAAAGCATTTGAGGATATTTCTGTTTGCAATAATAACGAATCGTGTAGCTATCAACCACTTCAACCCCTAGCAAAGGGATTTTTAGATAATCAATCACAACAGGTTCTAAATCGGCATTACGGCCAGGAGTTTTAGCGAGTTCATCGGCAACCGCTTTTGCAATAGCATCCGAACACTCTTTCATCCCCACAATATAGTTTGTAAACGTAGAATAATGAACGGTTGAATAACGTGCATCACAAAGACGACGTGCTTGAACAGCAAAATCTTCAGCCGTCAGTTCTTTTGTTCCTAATACAGGAAATTCATTGGGAGTATAGATGCCTGCACAATCTGCACGAGAAAGAGAGTGATAAAGCAAATCGCCAGCTTCATTGCGTGCAAAGGCAGGATGAGGTTGATATTTAATTCCCTTTTTGATTTTAATGGTAATCACCATACGTTCAACATCATCATGAGGGGGATCATCATTTTCTATTCGTTTCCCATTATGATCATAATATTCAAGTGTTGGGATTTCTTCTGCGAGTTGAGGAATGAGTTCAAAAGGACGCTTTAAGTAATGATAGGTAAAAAACGACTCAATCGTTTGATTCACAACTTCTGCTTCATGCGTATACCCTACCCCCATAGGATCAAGCGTTTTCATTTCGCTAGAGATTGGAATATAAATGGTTTTGGGAATATCGGTATATTTTTGAGGCCACGGATTATTCGTGCATAACATCAATACGCCATACAGCATCAGCGTAAGAACAATCGCTGAAAAAATAAGAGTTTTTACTTTGAACATTCATTCATCCTAGGGGTTAACGTGTTATCGATTTAAATAATTATATAATATAGCACTCTTTTCAAAAGATTCAACCTTTTTACAGTGTTTTATAACGATTAATTGTTTTTTTAATTTCTGAACTTTATAAATGTAGTTTTTTAACAAAATAATTCTTATGAAAGGTTGAAAGATTAGAAAATCATGCTATATTAAATAGATATATATTGTTAAAAATGAAATAAAGGAAACCAAACAACGATGCGTTATGCAATTTTAAGTGATATTCATGGGAATCTTGAGGCATTAAATGTCGCCTTAGATATTTGTAAAAAACTTGATGTAGATCAATATTTGTGCCTGGGGGATCTTGTCGGTTACAATGCCAATCCCCAAGAGTGTGTCGACCTTGTTCGCGCACTGCCTAACCTCACCATGGTTAAAGGCAATCATGATGAATACATCTCGAACGGCGATAACGAAATGTTGGGGTTCAACCCACACGCCCGCGATGCCGTTCTTTGGACTCGTTCTCAACTCAGTATCGAATCCATGGAATGGCTTGCAAATCTTCCATACCGCGTCACTGTAAAACCTAACATCACATTGGTGCATGCAACGCTTGATTCTCCTGAATCTTGGGGTTACGTTTTTGATTTACACCATGCTAAAGATAACTTCTCTTATCAATTTTCCCAATTTTGTTTTTGCGGACACTCTCATTCTCCATTAGCATTTGTTAAACGCCCTTCTTTCGTTTCTGACAACGGACCAGCGGTTATCGACATCCCGGGATGGGTGAACGATAATGAAGAGAACGAAATTAATCCTGATCAACTTGATCAACTTGCAATTCAAGTCCAACCCTCATGGAAATATTTAATCAATGTAGGATCAGTCGGGCAACCCCGAAATCGTGATCCTCGCGCTTCTTTTGCGGTATACGATACCGATGAAAAAGTCATTTTGCGCATACGTGCCCCTTATGATTTTGAAACCACTCAAAAGAAAATTATTGATGCAGGATTGCCTGAACGCCTTGCGCTTCGTCTTGCCCGAGGAACCTAAAATGCAACACCATATTGCCTCCCCTCAAAAAATATTAATTGTGAAAACCTCAAGTTTAGGGGATGTCATTCATGCGTTTCCAGCAGTGCAAAAAATAAGAGAAATGCTTCCTGATGCTGAAATCGACTGGATGGTTAAACCGCAATTTATCCCATTGGTTTCCCTGCATCCAGCGGTTAATAAAGTGATTCCATATCAATCGAAAGGATTATCAAATCCTTTTCTATTTTTCCCGACATTTTGTGTGATTGCGAGAAATTTACGTCAAAAAGAGTATGATATTGTCATTGATTTTCAAGGTTTGCTGCGAACAGGAGTTTTTGTTGGACTTTCTCGTGCAAAACGAAAAGTGGGATTTTCAAACCCAAGAGAGGCACTGGCGCGTCTTTTTTACAATGAAAAACATTTTGTTGAAAATAAAAAAATACATGCAGTTATGCGTAATTTACGTTTAGCCGCCGAGACCCTCTCTTGCGATGAAACCTTAGTTTGGCCTCCGCTCAAAAAAGATCAAGAACTTCAAGCCAATATCGAAAAATTTCTTCCTAAAGACCCCATGATTAAAACAGTGGGAATTGTCCCTGGTGCTCGATGGGAAAGCAAGGTGTGGCCCATATCCTTTTTTGCGTCGGTCATGGATCAACTCGCTCAAAAAGATTCTAAAATACGATTTGTTATTATTGGAGCGCCTGAGGATCAAGCCATTGGCGAGGCACTTCAAATCAATTATCCCAATCTCAATATCGTCAACGCTGCTGGTAAAACCAATTCGGCAGAACTGATTGAACTTATTCGCGCGTGTGATGCGGTTCTTTCAAGCGATACAGGTCCCTTACATATTGCCGTTGCACTTAACATTCATACGTTCTCGTTATTTGGACCCAATGATCCCTCGTATTCTGGCCCTCTTGGAGAGAATCACCACATCTATTCGGCAAAAATATCCTGTGCGCCATGCATGAAACGCAGATGCCCCATCATGAAAGGTAACATTATTCCTTGTCATGATACGCTTCCCTTATCTCAAATAGTTAATGATATTTATAAAACCCTTCACCCTTAGGAGTCTAACATGCTATCTCTCCGAATTAAAACTATTGTTTTGACACTCATTGTATGTTGCTTTTCATTCTTACTTGTTTCTGAAGCGAATGCACAGCTTGCGATTAAACTTGAAACAAACGAAACGGGATACATGTTATACGAACCTGTTGTTGTGCGTCTTACAATTATCAATCGTGCGGGATACCCTCTCCCATTTTCCCCCTCTGCAAGCAGTAGCCTTCAAGCCAATATTTACTTTTCATTAGTTGTTAATCGCAAATCAATTACCATTGATCCGTTAGACAGTGTATTAACAGGAGGTTTTGTAATTGCTCCAGGGCAATCACATCAAATTGTGTTCAACTTAGCCGATTATGCTTACTTGCGTGAAATAGGAACCTATCGTTTCCGTGCATTTGTTAAACACTCTATGATGAAAAGTGCATATCAATCTTCTGATATTAGTTTTACCATTAACTCTGGAAAAGTCTTAGCCAAAAAACAATTTGGGGTAGTCGATCAATCCGATCCCACGAAGCCTGTGACTAAAATTGTCCAACGCACGGCGACGCTTGCTGGACTCCAACATAAACGTAAGTATTTATATTATTTGGTGATCGAAGATGATGAGAAAATATATACGACACGCCGTGTTGGATTTGTTTATGATAGTAATATGCAGCGATATTTTTTAACAGATAATGCTTGTCAGATTCACATTTTAACCATGGCATCCCCCAAACTTTGGTTATATCAAGTCTATGGGCCGGATGGCGACTTCATTCGTAAAGAGGTTATTTATGTTGAAGATAGCTCTCCCCTTCCCCGTTTGAGCCACGACAAAGAAAGTAACGTGATAAAAACAGGGGGACGTCTTGCGCAAAAGAATGAATACATGGAAACCGATGATAACGAGATTATTCAACTAAACTCTAATCCTCAATTAAATAATTCATTATAAAATGGATTGTTGAAGAGTCGTCATTATGACGGCTTTTTTTGTTTTAAAGTGAACTTTCTTTAACTTTGTACGTCTATGTACTCAATACCTTTTTAATTATTTCAAAAATGAAAGACTTTATCATCATGAACAAAACTATCCTTATTCTTATTTCTCTTATTGCATTAGCGTGTATGTATGGTTTATATAAAAAATCAACTCAAGGTTCATCACAAACTCCAACGACTGATATTGCTGAGTCCCATTCAACAACATTAACAGATGACTTCTTCGATTCCCCTTCTCCACATATCGAGGGTTCTTCCAATGAAACATCGGGTTCGTCATTCTCTCCGATGGCGATTTGGCAAGGACGCAAATCTTCCAAAGTGGCAAGTGATGACCCTAATCAAATGACCGATACAGAAAAACGCGAATTTAATCGTGACCAAATGAGGAAAAGTTTTGAGACCGTCATGCATACATTAATGCTTGATCGTTATGACCTAGATGGAGATGGAGAAATTAGCGAAGCAGAACGCGAAAAAATGAGAGAGAATATGCAAGCGCGAGGCGAACAGATGCGTAAAGAAGCCATTGAATTTTATGATACCGATGGTGATGGAGAACTTACGCGCGAAGAACAACGCGTCATGCGCAACGATATGATGACAACGATGCGTAATATGAGCGAAAAAAATCTCCGTCAATTCGACAAAAATAAAGACGGCATACTCTCTGATGAAGAAGTGCAAACCATGCAAGAAGCTCAAATAAAACTCTATAAAGAAAAAGATATGTTCGAACACATGCGCGAAGAAATGAAAGTTACCCGAAATAGAAGAAAAGCTGGTGAAATCGGACTTTGAGTTCCATTTCTGTTTTAGGAAATCAAAACACCACACTTAATTGTCGTGGTGTTTTTTTATTTTAAATAAATATTACTTATCTCTTAGCAACTTGAAGCGCTGGAGTCGAACAGCATTGGCAATCGCAATTAACGCGACACCAACATCTGCAAAAACAGCTTCCCAAAGCCCAGCGTCACCATGCGCTGCAAAAAGTAAAATCGTTAGTTTTGCCCCCACTGCAAATGTAATATTTTGCCATATAATACGACGCGTGAGGTTTCCTGCACGAATAGCAGAATCAATTTTCATTGGATTATCATCTTGAATGACCACATCAGCAACCTCAATTGCCGAATCTGAACCTAATCCGCCCATCGCAATTCCAACATCTGCAAGGGCAAGCGCGGGAGCATCATTAACGCCATCTCCAACAAATGCTACTCGATGACCTTCTTTTTGAAGCGCCCTCACCTTTTCTAACTTCTCTTCTGGTAATAAATCGCCATAAGATTCATCAATTCCAAGCGTTTCTCCTATCGATTCGACGAGTGCTTTTCGATCCCCAGAAAGCATAAGTGTATGAAGTCCACGCTTCTTAAGTCGTTGTATTGCTTTGAAGGCTGTGGATTTAATTTCATCGCCGATAATAAAATAACCACAATATATTCCGTTAACCGCAAATAAAATCATGGTTTGATGAATTTTTGAAATCGCAGACGGAAAAGTAATGTTCGCCATTTCTAAAAAAGCAGGACTCCCCACAAGAACGGTTTGATTGTTATAGCGAGCTTTTAAACCACGTCCGGGCACTTCCTCAACATCGAATTCATCTTTTGATATTTTGATTTGATGTAAACGCGCATAGTCTTGAATGGACACAGCCAATGGATGATTTGATTTTGTCTCAATGGTACACACCATTTCTAAAAGGGTTTGATTATCGATGTTATTATTGTTTTCAAAAACAACTTCTTTAACGCGAAATGCACCTTCAGTCAGAGTCCCAGTTTTATCTAAAACGACGGTATCAACTTTGGTCATCGCATCTAAATAGTTGGCCCCCTTAAATAGAATCCCATTATGTGAGGATAATCCAATTCCGCCAAAATATCCTAACGGAATTGAAATGACCAATGCACATGGACAAGATAAAACAAGAAAAACCAATCCTCTATGAAACCAATCATAAAATTGATAGTCTCCTATAAAAAGATAAGGAATAAAAACCAATCCAACCGCAATAGCCACTACAATTTGAGTGTATACATGAGCAAATTTTGAGATAAATGTTTCGATTTTAGATTTATGTGCTGTCGCTTCTTGAACCATTTTTAAGATTCTCGCTAACATCGTCTCTTCATAAGGCTTTACGACGCGTAAGTCAACCGCTTTATTGCAATTCATGAGCCCTGCCATAACGAGTTCGTTTTTCATTTTGGTGGTAGGCAAACTTTCACCCGTCAATGCTGATGGATTAAAATCGGCAGCATCTGCAAGGAGTTCCCCATCAAGCGGAACACGTTGCCAAGGATTCACGCGTATGATTTCCCCCACAGAAACCTCTTTTGCGCTTCGTTCAACGGGAATTTGATTTTCAATGACAGTTGCCACATTCGGACGTGTCGCTATTAAGTGTTCGATTGATTTCCGCGCACGATTAACGGCCTTATCTTGAAAAATTTCACCGATGGAATAAAACAACATTACCGTGACCCCTTCCGCATATTCTCCAATAATTAAAGCCCCTAAAGATGCAATTCCCATCAACGTAAATTCATTGAAAAAATCACGCTTAACAATACTTTTCCACCCTTCTTTGAATACTGGAATTGCAGGTAATAAATATGCGATAACATAAATTAAAACTCTTAAGGGTTCATTTTGGATATAAAGAGAAAATCCTTCTTCTAAAATTAATAGCGTTGCGATTATTACTCCTGATACAATAAGATTCCAGTAGAAAGGATAATGTTCTGCATCGTGGTGATGTTCATGCGTATGTTCATGAGGATGTTGAGTTGACATATTATATATCCTTATTGTTTTTTTGAAATTGATTGATATATAATATATACCATCTTAGTAGAAATTCAATATTGATTTAATATTTAAAATAAAAAAAGCGGTACAACCGAAGTCGTACCGCTATAAGCATAATCTTACTTATTCAAAGATGGGCTCAATCTGTGCTGCTGAAGCATAGTCTGCGCCACGTTGTTCGCTCAATGCTTTGAATTGATAGAACTTCGTTTTGACAGGTTTATCAAAAATAATTTGTTTGGTTTCTTTGTTATTTTTGAAAGAACCAGAGTGAATCTTAGTCCATTTTTGACCATCATCACTAATGTTGATTTCGTAATCTTTGATATCGCCATTAGGGCCATCTTGACGAGGAGAGAATTTAATCCCTTTCATCGTTTTGCCATTGGTGATTTCGAAATCAATGGAGTGAGGATACTTCGTCAATGTAACGCCATATTGTGTATGCCAAATTGTGCCAAGGTTTCCATCAAGTACATTTTCTGGGGCGTTATCATCACCAGGTTCTGCACTTGTCGATCCTTTGACTTCAATTCCTTTATTCACTTTGCGAACTGTACGATCAATGTTTGCACGTTCAACTTCAATGTGAGCCACATCAGAAGTTGGTGTAATCGCAAAATCAAAAGTGTAAGCTTTATTGGCGCGAATAATATCGCGGCCTTCAGGGCCAGGACCACAAGAAGCGCCACCCAAACCACGATCTGCAGCAGTTAAGGTCAATACAGTTTTATTTGGGAAAGGAGGGAGTTCAGTAAAGTGAGCCACTTCCATTAACTCTGTTGTTGTATATTCAATCGCAGAGAAACCAAATTTTGAACCATTCAAGCCTTGGATATTAAGGGATGTTTTGTTTTGTGGGTTCGCGATACTGACCATCGATACGTCTTCGCGTTGTCCCATGTCGTTAGGACGTGGATAAGGCTCAAACATATCTTTAACTGTCGCTACCCAACGTTGAACAGTCGCGCCCGATTTACGGTCGACATAGTTTTCAAATGGACCACGTCCGAAATATTCAACCACATTGTAATCCGCAGCAAGGGTCACATTAAATCCGATACGGGTAAGTTGTAATCCTAAATTGCCTGCGGGAAGGATAGCACTTTGACAAGTCACAACCCCATTAGGATAAATGCGCCATTCTGAATTAACAATAAAATGGGTATTGCCTTCGCTAATTGGGACATTCTTTTTCATCAATTTAGAATAAGCATCACCAAAGTTCTGAACTGTTTCAGATTGTTTACCCATATATTTAACGGAAGTTGTATAAACGGCACAGTTACCCACTTTATCGGTTTCAATTTTTAATTCTTCAGAAACAACTGTTGGAATCATATTGCGTAAACCTTCGCTCAAAGATTGATTCATGGTACCCACTTCGTTGGATGAAGCACAGCGGACAGCATCTAAAGTGAGTTCAGATTTCAACATTTGTTCGCCGTTCATGGCATAAGTTGCAAGTTGACCTGTTTTGCGATTGAATGACAACTCAATATTGACATCTTCGGAAGTGATTAAATGTGATGCTTTAGTCGTAAAACGATTAATTTTACCCGCAATTTTTAACGGTTGGGGTTTCGCATCATTTATAACAAGTTGATCATACGCTTGAACATCGCCTGCGTTTGCCCAGAATCCATTCCCTTTTTTGTGGGCAAATTCCACTAAAATAGTATTGGCATTGTTTGGAGAAAGTTGGGCTGAAGCAAAAGGATTATCAACTAAAACTTTTGTGCGTGGTGCAACAGCAGAGAAATCAAATGAAACTTTTTTAGATTCTACTTTTTTACCATCGGTAATCAAAGTACAAGTCATTTCATACTCGCCTAAGTTTTTAAAGTAGTATTTGTTATAAACTTCGATTTTTTTACCATTGTCAGCCAATGTCGATTTGATCCACTGATGGACGTGTTTGACTTCAAAGTAGCTCGCTTGTGGGCGACGATCAGAGAAAATCGTTCCGTTCAATACAAATTGACCACTATGTGGGTTATCACCGAATGAACTTCCGTAATAGATTTTTTTAGAAGGATCGTAAGCAAGTTTTGCAGGTTTGCTTTCTTTAGGATTATAGAGACCTTGATCGACCCAGTCCCAAATTGAACCACCAAAAATATTATCAGAAGATTCGATTTCTTCCCAATAGTCAGCAAAGTTACCCATCGCGTTTTGCATATTGTGGGCATACTCAGAGATATAGTAAGGTTTTGTACGATTTTTAGCGCGCGCCATACCACGAACCCAGCCGACACTTGGATATTGGTTTGACCCCATATCAACAATATCGTTATTGCGTTCATAATGTGTAGGACGTGTAGGATCCATCGCTTTGATTGCTTTTTCAGCTACCACAAAGTTGTGTCCAGGCCCCGCTTCATTTCCTAACGACCACATAATCACAGAAGGGTGATTTTTATTGCGTCCAACCATATTCAAGCAACGATCAACGTGTGCGGGTTCCCACTCTTTGGGGTGAGAAAGTGATTGTTCGCCATAGTAATAACCATGAGATTCAATATTGGCTTCATCTTGAACAGTGATTCCGTAGATGTTACAAAGATAATAGAAGTAATCATCTTGAGGATAGTGAGAGTTACGCACATGGTTGATGTTACCTTGTTTGAGTAATTTCACATCCATCTCTTGAACATCACGTGGCACAAAGTGTCCAAAGCGAGGATCGGTTTCGTGACGATTCACACCTTTACATTTGAAAGGTTGTCCGTTCAACAAAAACTTCTCTTTTTGAATTTCGATTTGACGGAATCCAACATGTGTAGGCACATACTCAATCACTTTTCCAGCTTTGTCTTTTAATGCGACCACCAAGGTATAAAGATTTGGGGTTTCATCATTCCAAAGTTTGGGTGTAGATACAACCGCATTAATTTTTGAAATATCTGAACCTTTTGAAATGGATTTGAAATCAACTTTGTTATTTTGAGCATCAAATAATAAGAGTTCGAGTTCTGAAAAATCTTTACCTTCAACTTTAGGTAAAACTGTTAAATTCCAGTCGCCTGTATAAGCCCCTTTTTCAACAGGAGTTGTTTGAACAGCGTAATCTGAAATATGTGTTTGAGGGAGAGCGTACACAGAAACAGAACGCATAATCCCTGAAAGGCGGAACATGTCCTGACACTCCAAGTATGAACCATCACAGTTACGATAAACCTCTGCAGCAATCAAGTTTTTGCCAGGTTTAATGTACTTTGTAATGTTGAATGCAGCAGGGTTACGGCTATCTTTTGAAAAACCGATGTATTTACCATTAATCCAAAGATAGAAGAAAGATTCTACGCCATTGAATTGAATAATCACTTCACGGCCGTCCCAATTGGTAGGCACGTTAAATTCACGACGATACTGACTCGTTCCATTACGCTCAATAAACATCGTGTAGTTAACGCTTGGAATTCCCATCACGTTCGGCCAGTCGCGAACGAATGGATAAGGTTGATTACAATAAATCGGAGTTCCATAGCCATACATTTCGACACTTCCAGGAACTGGAATTTTGTGCCATCCATTAAGATTGAACTCAGGTTTATAGAAATCAACAGCACGCGCACTGGGATATGGATACCAGTTAAAATCCCAACGTCCATCTAAATTTTGGTACCATTCACTATTTTCTGGCAAAATCTTTTTAGCTTTTTCAATATCTGAGAAAGTCATTAAAAACGCACGAGCGGGGAGTTTATTCAAACTCAAATTTTGCTCTTGTTGCCATTCTAATCCTGTTGGTTTTGCCTCATTGGCGACGTCTTGCGCATTGAGCATGGGGCTTTGAAGCCCCAATGCAAAAGCGCATCCAGCTAAGCTTAACATTGCTTTCACTTTCATGCACGCTCCTAGTTATTTATTTTTTGTAGTTTTTTTCGCTACTTTTTTTGCTTTTTTAGCGGTTTTGGTAGCTTTTACGACGGTGGTTTTGGTAGCCTTTGCTTCGGTTGGGTTTGCATCGGCAACTAGGTCTTGATAGTATGTATAAGCTTCTTTTGCTGTTAATCCACAATGAACAACAGATCCAATGGCTTGAATCATCGCTGCTGGATTTTCGGATTGGAACACATTACGTCCCATATCTACCCCACTTGCACCTGCGGCGATGGCATCATAAGTGAGTTGGAGTGCTTCGGCTTCAGGAAGTTTTTTACCCCCAGCAATCACCACGGGCACAGGACAAGCTGCAATGACTTTTTCGAAGTCTTTTTCTGTATAATATGTTTTAACAATATTTGCGCCATTTTCAGCACAAACACGTGCAGCAAGACCAAAATAACGTGCATCGCGTGCCATATCTTTACCTACAGCAGTTACCCCCATAACAGGGATTCCAAAACGATGTCCTAAATCTGCAGCTTGATAGAAGTTGGCAATGGTTTCAGCTTCAGTGTTTTTATCACCGATTGAAAGCATAAGTGCCATAGCAGAAGCATTTAAACGAATCGCATCTTCTACATCAATCATCACATTGTGATTAAGTTCAGTTAAAATGGTTGTTCCTGCGTCTGAACGTAAACAAATAGGTTTGTTAAAAATCGGAGGAACAGAAGAACGAAGAATGCCACGCGCACACATGATACAGTCTGCATAAGGAATAAGTGGAACGATGTTTAAATCGATACGCTCTAAACCAGATGTTGGCCCCATGATAAAACCGTGATCGAAAGCGAGCATGACAGTTTTTCCAGTTGTGGGATTGAAAATACGAGATAAACGGTCCTTCATTCCCCAATCAAGATTGCTACAACCTTTAAGGTGGTAACCATGCGTTTCTACCGGAATGTTTGATGAGAAATTTGCGCCTTCGCGAAGATCATCTAAATCAGCCATAATGGACTCCTTACTTTTTTACTTTATTTATTATTAGAACCTGTAACGGTACTCTTTAAATATAGCACACATCACCCTCTTTTTCAAACACCCCTCTCCCTTTTTTATGTTTTTTTTAGCTAATTTAACTATTTTTACAAACAAATTTAACATTTTTATCGGGGATATCCCGTTTTGTGTTAAAATTGATTTTCGGAAAGTATGTCAAGTGG
>CAZIVM010000051.1:1178-14771 GCA_964542845.1 uncultured Victivallales bacterium | reverse complement strand
GTCGTAAGGAGGTCCACTTGACATACTTTCCGAAAATCAATTTTAACACAAAACGAGATATCCCCAATAGGAGAATAAACAATGAAAAAATGGGCAATATTTTGTGTTTTAATGGGGTGCTTTGCCTTTGGCAGCGCCCCCCTTTGGGCGCGCGAAATGATGTCGGACTCATCGCGCTTGATAGGCTCCGACTCCCCCTGCATTAATATTTCGCTCTCTCATATGAGGTCGATTATTGATTCTTCCATTCAAAAATATCAAAATACACTGTTTTTGAAAGGAGAAATACACGAGGTTTATCTTGATGATTTAGAGGAGATGTATGACGGATATTGTGTTTGGTACGACAAGATGATTGTTAAATTCGACTATCATGGAAAAACATATTTTCTAGAGGTGTATGATTCTTGTAATATAATTCCGAAACAAAAAGGGGCTCAATTTTATTTTTCGACGAACTCAAAATATCTTACACCTTCAGAAAATATAGAATTACATTCTGGGATTTTTGAAAACATACTCCTCATTCCAAAAGAAAAATAATTAAAATGTCTGATACAATTTCACGCGACAAACCCCGATATAAATTGATTCAAAAAGAATCAGTGATAGACATTATTTTGAGATGTTTAACCACCCATTATTTGAATTTTAAAGATCGTGCTTCCCCTCGCGAATTTTTTGTTTTTATGATTTTTCAAATTCACCTCAAAGTCTTTTGGGTTTTGGTTTGCATGGGGCTAAAATTTTCTTCGGATATATTTGTTTTTGGGGAATATATCTTTTTTGCCTTGCTTCTTTTGCCGAGTATGAGTGTCGGGGTGCGTCGTTTACACGATTATGGGTGGAATGGTGCTATTCCTATCGTAATGCACGGACTCCTCTTGTTTCGATTGTTTTTTCCCATGTTATCGCCCGTGATTACCGTGATTTATGTGGGATATATACTCCTAGGTTTAATTTCAGGATCACGCAATGAAAATAAGTATGGTCCCACGCTTTATGAAGTTGTGCCACCGAATGAAATAGAAAGTGATACCGATCTCTCTTTGTTTCGAATCTTTGTTACCAATATGACCACGAAGTATGGGCGATTTAAGGGGCGCGACTCACAGCGTTCTATGTTTGCGATGTTTTTTTATGGCGTCTGTGTTTACGCGATGATTGTTGCTGGACTTTATTGGCTAGCAAAAGATGATTCTTCATTACAAGCTGTTATCATTGTTTTTGCTATTTGGATTTGGGTTATCGGCTTTACAACCCCTTTTATGATGTGTATGATGAGGCGTCTTCACGATTTGAATGTGTCGGGTATTTGGCTTTTTGTTCCACTTCCTTGTTTTCTTTTAGCCCCAATCAATATCGTATTTGTTTTTATTCCGCCATTAGTTTGGTTCATTGCGCTGATGAATTTAATGATCTATCCAACAAATAAGAAACCCAATAAATACGATATTAAAAAATCGGATTAGTTTAAACGCAATATAACTAACGTCGTTTGGTGCATCGAATACGAAACCGCGTCTCTTTATCGATTTGTTTCGACTCCATAATTTTTTGCATCGCTTTATTAAACGTCCAATCATCAAGTTGACTTTTGGGGAAATAATTCCATGTCTCTTCTGGAAACTTGACAAAGACCATCGAGAGGAGCCATGCTTGTGCCATACGCACATAATATTCTTCGGATTGAATGGCGTCAATCGCTTTAAAAATGGTTGTAAGAGATTCTTTATCAATGAGATGAAATAAGATGGATACGAGTGCAAAACGTACCTCAAAAGGGTATTGACTTTTGAGAAGGGGTTTTAAAAATTTCCATGTGTATTTGGCATCTTTTTGAAATATTTTGAGTGCGGAACAAACAGAGTCGCATGTTGCCCAATTGTCGATTTTATAGAGATAACGTTGAAGAAAATATTCACGTTCTCCCCGTTTCATCTCTGCATAAGCGATAACTAGCCCTTGAATATTAACCACCTCAAAGGATTCATCGCTAACATTTTCTAAAAATTCACGCCAGTTGGATTGACTGATCGTTTTTGCTATCGATTGTTGAATGGGCATGCGTACCCCAATAATGGGATATTGCGTGGGGGTTAACTTTTTAGAAAATGCTTGATAGGTAAGATCTTGATGTGAAAGGAGTTGCTTATGGATGGTCATTTAGTCACACGCAGCGTAAGAATATTTTTTTCTTCAGTGCCTTCTAACTTATATTTTGTTTTGGCATTTTCAATAAGTTGAATAACTTCAGGCGTGTAGTGAAGTGGATAGGCGGGTAGATAAATTTCGTTTTGAATTAAGCGTTGAATTCTTTCTTCGTCGTTTGTATGAAGTGCGAAAATGAAATAGGAAGAAAGACACAATCTTTTGATATGCGCATCAATAGAAGGCGAACTATGTACATCATCGAGTCTTTTCAAAATATAAGGGGAATCTTTATCGTTATAAAACATAAGATGCCAGTAGGCACTGCTCAACTGATTCTGTGCGTGTGGGAACTCTTTTGCCATCCATTTATAGCGACGTAACTGTAATACCGTATCTGTAGGATTAACTCCCGCAATAAAAGAATCGGGAATCGGATATTCGCATGCAATGAGTGCCTCGTTAAAGGCGTTAGGTTTTTCGCCACGTAAATCGACATATTTTCCTAACATTGAGATATTTTCGTGCGTGATTTTAATTTCTGAATGGGGCGTTTGAGAAATTTCGTGAAAAAATTTGAGTTGTTCTTTTGTGGGATAAAGCGCGTAGCGGTAATCATGGTTTAGTTTTTGAATAAAATCAAAATCTTTGTCGAGAAGTTTGCGATAGATGAGACATTTGGCAATCAACGCTTTATTTTCATCATTTCCCTTCCAATTTTCTAGGTAGGTTATTTTTTCATTATCGGGCAATCTTTCCATGCAGGCCATGACCCATGAAACGGGTAAGTTTTTCTCGACAATATCGAAAAGTAAAATTCCGCCAAAAATACACGCAATTAATGCAACTGAAATAGAAACAACATATTTAGCTTTCATAACGAATCCTTTCGAAAATGATAAAGGTGTTTGCACGTAAATATAACACTAATTTGCTTAAAAGTCAACTCATTTTCTGGGTTAAAAGTATAAATTTTCGATGAATTTCTTTATCATTATAAATATCTTCGGTTTTGAAAAGCTCTTTTTGAGTGTAACCAGATGCAAGATTTAAGACGTTTACACAATGATCTTCACGACTACAGCTGAAACGAATTCGCCATGTGCGATAACTAATCGTAAATTCTAAATCGTCGTGTTGCTCAATGCGTTTGCGTGTGGGATTTGTGGGATTATTTGCGAGATGTTCTAATAGAAAGTTTTTAAGATTTTCTGTGCCCCCGCATTGAAGAAATATTTCATACTGTTGTTTGAAATTCTCTGAGAAATCAATGGAAAATGCAGGGGGGAGTTCGTCAATCCAGCCCGATACCGCCTCAGGAATTGCATCAGCATATTTCAAATAAGGTTTAATATCAAGAATCGGGGTGCCGTCCAATAAATCGTGTCCTTCAATCGTGAGGCTGAGTCCTTGAATCGCGCACAATTTGACAGCGGTCATGCCGATAGGATTGGGTCGATGAGGTGAACGAGTCGCAAACATTCCAATTTTTCGTGTACCACGGGGCGGAAGCACCTTGGGTTTCCAATCGTTATTTTGATGAAACTGGAAAATCAACCAAATATGTGAAAATCCTTCAAGGTCATGTAAAGCTTGTTCAAAATTATGTTGAGGGAGCAGTTTGATGATGGCGCGATTGGGCAATGTGGTTTGCAACGGTTGATGCGGGGCATCGTAGGGATATTTCTCTTCACAATGAAGGTAACCAATCGGGGTGAGGGCAAGTTTAGACATTTTTTCCTTAATTTTTTTGTTAATTATTTAAAATATATACGCTTTTCGCTTGTTTTTCAAGTAAAGATGAGATATATTAAGGAAGAATTAAACATTAACTCCTTTCGGAAAGGTTCAAACAAATGATTTCTCAAGGTGCAATTCCTTTTTACTGTATTCGTTTTCGCGACACCACTGCGGATATTGAAATGATCTCTAATCTACTCTCTGAAATGGAGTTGCCCGCAAGTAGTTGGCGCGATATGGAGACAGGTGAACGCTATCATACTTTTTATTATACAGAACCTGAAGCGCGCGACGAAGCCTTGCCAGATGTGGAACACTTGGTCAATCTCTGGAAAGAGATGGGGGCGCAATTGAGCGATTTGGAGTGTTTTGATTTACCGCCAGAGGATTGGGCAGAAGCGTGGAAACGTTTCTTTGAAATTCAACATTTGAGCCCTACGCTTGTGATTAAGCCAGAATGGTTGACCTATGAAGCGACCCCAGAACAAACCGTTATTGAAATTAATCCAGGGATGAGTTTTGGTACAGGACGCCATGCTACTACGGTTTTTTGTTTGCGTCAAATTGAACAACTCTCAAAAAAATTGCCACATGATATTGGTGTCTTAGATGCAGGATGTGGTTCGGGCATTTTAGCGATTGCGGCATCTAAATTTGGTTTCAGCCCGATTGATGCGTTTGACTATGATGAAATGTGTATCCCTTGTTCGGAGGAGAACGCGCAGTTGAATGGACTTCCCGCCGATGCGATTCGTTTTTATCAAGCCGATTTAACACAATATCCTACCGATAAAACTTATGGCTTGGTGATTGCCAATATTTTAGCCGTGGTGTTACTGGCTGAGGCCGAACGCCTTTATAAACTCACGCAACCGAATGGTTATTTGGTTCTTGCAGGTATTTTAAGTACAGAATATCATAAAATTAAAGCAAAATTTGAAACACTTGGTCTTAAGGAAATCGCCACTGAAACGGGCGCAGAATGGACCGGTGGTGCGTTTTATAGAGAATCCTAATTTCGTATAACTCAAACATAGAAGGAGTCGCTCATGAAAAAAGATTGTAATCAATGTCCTGCTCAAGATTTTCGTATGTCGGAATCTTGGCGCATTATGCGAATGATGTCGGAAACGGTGGAGTCGTTTGAAAGAATGTCGGAGTACGATAAACTCATTTCTGTTTTTGGTTCGGCGCGAACACCCTCTCATCATCCCGAGTATCAATCGGCCTATCAAATGGGGCGACTCCTTGTTGAAAATGGTTATGGCGTGATTACAGGGGGAGGTCCTGGCATTATGGAAGCGGCCTCTAAGGGAGCTTATGAAGCTGGAGGCCCTTCGATTGGTTTGAACATCCGTTTGCCATTTGAACAAAACCCGAATCCTTATCAAACGTTGAGTTTAGATTTTCGTTATTTCTTTATTCGCAAGGTGAATTTTATTAAATATTCTGTGGGATGTGTGGTTTATCCGGGCGGGTTTGGGACGATTGATGAGTTGTTTGAAACGCTCACCTTGATTCAAACGAATAAAATTAATGAAATTCCGATTGTACTTGTTGGATATAAGTTTTGGAAACCGATGATTGAGTGGATTAAAGATGTATTACTTGCTGATGGGAAAATTAGCGAAACGGATCTTTTGTTCTACCATATTGCGGACTGCCCTGAAGAGGCGATGGAAGTGATTAAAGGTTACCACAAAAACGGCATTCATGGTAGTGTGAAAAATACTTACGATGAACTTTGTATTAATCCGTATTGTTGCTAATTTGCCTCTAAATCATTACTAAATATAATCTAATAGAGTATTTTTTTAGCTTTTTTAGTTATGTTTTGATTAAAATCACTTGAAAAACGCCCTTTAAGAGAGTATGTTAAAGTGTTTGAATGATATTTAAAATGAGAGAAAGAATAAAATAATGTTATCTGCTACAACTGAAGGTGTAAGTCGCGAAGACGGCTTTTTGCTGACTGAACCAGAATATTATAATTTTGCGCTTGATGTATTCGATGTACGTGCATTAAAACATCCTGAACGCACAGCGATGGTTTGGGTCAATCAAAAAGGCGAAAATGCGCGATATAACTTCGATTATTTCCGTCGCAAATCAAATCGTTTAGCGAATTACTTCACACAAAAAGGCATTCAACCTGGTGATTTTGTCTTTATTCTTTTACCTCGTTTACATGAGTGGTGGATTATTTCATTGGCACTTTCTAAAATCGGAGCGGTGCAATCGTCTTCCCCGACATTGCTTTTAACGCCTGATATTGAGTATCGTATTCAAGATGGCAAATTTGTTTACGCCATTACGGATGCTGAAAATGCGCCCAAGTTTAGTACAGCGTGTGCGAATTGCCCCACATTGCGTGGATTAATGAGCGCAGATGGCGCTGTAGATGGGTTTGATGATTTACAAACCATTTTAAATGATGATTCCATCGACGATAATACACTTGTTGCGCCATTTAAAGCAAAAAGCACTGATCCATTTTTGGTCGCTTTTACCTCTGGGACAAGTAAGCATCCTAAAATGGTTTTACATAAGTATTCGTATCCCATTGGACACCGCATTACCGCCGAATTGTGGCATGGTATTTCGGAGGGAGATCTCCATTTTACGGTGTCGGATACGGGCTGGGCGAAGAACCTTTGGGGTAATTATTTCGGACAATGGAATGCAGGCGCTACACTTTTTATTTATGATATTCGTGGGAAGTTTCACGCCGAAGAGTTGTTACCTCTTTTTGCTAAATATCAAATCACTTCATTTTGCGCGCCTCCCACGATTTATCGTATGATGGTGACCAATGATTTATCGGCTTATGATTTAAGTTCATTGCGTCATTGTACCACTGCGGGCGAGCCGATGCACACCGAAACCGTGCGCGTATGGCAAGCCAATACAGGGATGTTGATTCGCGAAGGATATGGGCAAACTGAAACGGTGGCGTTGATTGGCAACTTTTTAGGACATGAACCCTGTATTGGGGCGATGGGAAAATCTGCACCGGGTTGGGATATTGAGATTCATGATGATGCGGGCAATGTTGTTGCGCATGGCGAAGATGGACGTATTGCTGTACGGATTAAACCGACTGCACCTGTGGGGCTTTTTGTAGAATATCATGATAATCCTGAAGAAAATGCAAAATCATTTGAAGGCGATTTTTATTATCCTGGCGACAAAGCACGTTTAGATGAAAATGGTTATTTTTGGTTCATTGGGCGTACGGATGATATTATTAAGAGTTCGGGGTATCGTATTGGACCTTTGGAAGTGGAAGAGGTGTTAATGCAACATCCTTCCGTACTTGAGGTCGCGATTATTGGAACCCCTGATGATATGCGTGGCGCACTTGTCAAAGCGTATATTGTATTGAAAGAGGGTTTTGACCCTTCAGATGAACTCAAAAAAGAGTTACAAACATTTGTGAAAACCAATACGGCACCCTATAAATATCCACGCTTGATTGATTTTGTAGAGGCATTACCTAAAACCTTTTCAGGAAAAGTGAAGCGCGATTTGCTTCGTAAACACACATTAGATCCCCATTTCAAGTGGTAGTATGAACGCATGTGCTGAGCAACTTTTGCACGACCAACGTGCATTATATGGCGATGTCGATTTTCCTGCACTTTTGGCGCAGTTTGAAGAATGGAAACAGTCGCAACCTTTACGTGGAAAAAAGATATTAGATGTAACGCCTTGTTTTCAAAATACGTTTTGTAAGTATGCTAATTTGTTAGTCGCTGGCGCAGATTTGACGGTTTCGTGTGCACTAGGCACAGTATTTGATTCTGCGATGATTCCGCGTTTGGCGCAGTATGGGATTAAGTATACAGATTCTCTTTCGCTAGACGAACGTTATGATGTGATTTTAGATTGTGCTGGACTTTATGCAAATCTTCAAAATCCGCCTGTTTTTGGGGCCGTTGAACTCACACGCACAGGAATTTACCATTATGAACAGAGTAAGATTCCTGTTTATTTAGCTGATGAGAGTCGGATCAAAATGATTGAAACGTGTTTAGGGACAGGGGAAAGCTTTGTCCGCGCAATGCACTTTTTAAACTACGATTTGGCAGGAAAAAATGTGGTCGTATTTGGTCATGGAAAAGTCGGACGCGGTGTCGCATTATATGCCGAACGTGCGGGAGCAAATGTCATTGTTGTGGATGATGCAACGCGTGTTCAAGTTTCTCCTTCGATGCAGTTCATCGATTATCGCAATAAAGATGCAATAGATGCGATGTTAGCTTCTGCCCACTTTGCCGTTTCTGTTACAGGAAAAAAACACGCTTTGCGTGGTTGCTTTGATGCGCAAAAATTGGTGCAGTCGAAAGTTGTGATTGCGAATATGGGGGTTGAAGATGAATGGGGGCCCGAAGTTCCAAACGAACGGGTCTTAAATCACAAAATGCCCCTTAATTTTATGATGGACGAACCCACCCTTTTGCGTTATATTGATCCGACTTTGGCCTTGCATAATTATGGGGCAGTAAAGCTCATCACGCAAACGGATGCGCAAGGGATTATCATTCCCTCAGAAGCAGAGCAAAAGCCTATTCTTGATGCCGTTTTAGCGTGTGGGATATTAAACGAAGAGATCAGTCTCTTATAAATTTTGCGTAAAAGATTATACGGTTTCTGGTTCCATCACTAAAGGCGCAACGCGTTCTAAAAAGAATTGTGGCATACGAATAAGCTTTAATTCTGGTGATGCGGAAGCTAAACGGACTTTGCCAATCGCGAGCACTTCATCGCCGCGTTTGACCTCTGTATAAATGGTGAGAGAGGCTTTGCGAAGTTCACAAATATGAGATTCAAAGGTGAGTAAATCATCGTACTTTGCCGATCCGCAATATTTACAGTGCACTTCAGCGACCATGAGGTAGAGTCCGAGTTTCTCGACTTCGGTGTATGGAAAACCATAATCGCGTAACATCTCCGTACGACTCCGCTCAAAATATTCGATGTAGTTTGCGTGATAAACCACGGCCATTTGATCTGTGTCTGCATAAGGGACACGATACGTGCAACGGTGTTTCATGAATTATAACTCCTTGTTATTGAGAGGGGGTATCATTAAAATCTTCATCCAGAGGCGGCAAACTGTTTAAAATTTGTTCTGCGGGGGTGAGACATGATTTATTTTGATTACATTGTTTACAACACGCAACAATGTTGCCTTTCGTACTTCTTCCTCCTCGCGAAACAGGGACAATATGATCCATCGTTAAATCTTTGGGATCGAATTTTTTCCCACAATAATGACAAATCCCTTTGGAGAGAAGTGTTCGCCACCAATTTGTATTAC
Source organism: uncultured Victivallales bacterium (assembly GCA_964542845.1). Classification (GTDB taxonomy): domain Bacteria; phylum Verrucomicrobiota; class Lentisphaeria; order Victivallales; family CAZIVM01; genus CAZIVM01. Next base: position 5,557 of record CAZIVM010000051.1, on the reverse strand, counting down.
GAAGTTCACGCGCTTTAACGCGTTCGCGCTTACAGTGTGCTTCGTCTTTATCAATGTAAACCCAGTCGTCCATAGTTCTTCCTTATTGTAAGTAGTGGGGGAGGTTAATCTCTGCGTGTTTTTGTATTCATGCCAATAGGGGTAGGGTACCATTTTACCACGATATAAGTGGAAATAATAAACCCTAAAATGATAGTGATATTAATTAAATTATACACTTCATAAGAGATGATATTTTCTTTTTGAAATGCGTAACTAATCAGCAATCCGAACTCACTCACTTGTCCTAGACGCCATCCTAACTCATTTTGTGCGGCAGGTGCTTCGCCTTGCCAGCGGAAAAGACGTGATAAAACAAAGGGTTTAATCAAGAGTAAGGCGACGGCAAGAATGGAGGCGCTTATCCAAATCATCCCGCCCGCATTGTAGTCGAACTGCGCCCCAATCGTGAAGAAGAAAAGAATAAGAAAAAACTCACGAAGCGGTTTTAAGTGTTCCGCAATGATAAGGGCAATTGGCGAGGTCGCAAGAGCCACACCGGCAATAAATGCACCAATTTCGTATGATGCACCTCCGAGTTTGGCGAGTTCTGCCATCCCAAAACACCATCCTAAGGCTAATAAAAATAGGTATTCTTGGATGGTGTCGAACTTCACAAGGAGTTTAAGCAACACATATTTCACCATTAATAACGAACTCCCTAATAAAACTAAAAGCGTAATAAAAGGTTTAATTTTAAGGAAGAAGGTGTCGCCACTATTCCCAATCATTAAAATCAAAATGGCAATCGCAACAATATCTTCAATAAGCAATACACTGGTCATCACCGCTCCAATACGTTGGTGATGTAACGCCGTGGTGGGAATCAGCTTTAAACTAATCACGGTAGATGAAAACATCATACAAACCCCCGCGCATAGCGATTCTTCAATTTGGAATCCGAGAAGATAGAGAATCCCTGCCGAAACAATTCCAAAGAGTGGCGCACTAATAAAGGTATGAATTGCCGACGACTTAAAAAGGGTCGCCAATCGGGAAAGCGGAAGATGTAGCCCCATTAAAAAGAGCAGAAAAATAATCCCTAATTCACCAATCTCATTAAGATGTTCAGCTTTGGAAACAAGTTGGAGACCTACTGGCCCCGCAATCACGCCCGTTAAGATGTAGGCGAGGATGATAGGGAGTTTGAGATAGACGAAGAGTGTGCCGAAAAATGCAGCGCCAAACAAGATGAGTGCGAAGTTGTAGATAATGTCCATTCGATTTCCTTTCTTACTTTAATTTAGCCCATTTTTCCAATTATTCTAACGCAAAAGGTGAAAAAAAGCAAAAAATGTATAAAAAAATTGAAACCAGACTAGATATTTGAGTAAAAAAGGTGTATTTTTAAGCAATGATAAAAGAGATAAGAAAGGGAAATTTAATGAACTTGATAAAAATAATCACCGTAATGAGTAGTCTCTTTGTGGGTTTGATCTATATCACGGGGTGTCAAACGACACCCGAGAATCCGTATGCTAACTTACGTTCTGAACATATTTATATGATGCAATATTATAAAAAGCGCGACGCCTCGACCATCTCGCAACATATTGACGCATTGGGGCGTTCAGACTTTCTAGACAATCCAGAGAACCATATTAAAGTGGCTGCCTTTTATTCTGAGATTTTTGCAACAAATCCTGACAGTGTTTTACCGTGGATCGAGCAAGTATGTATGATTCCAAATGAAAATCGTTTACCTTTTTTTATCGCATTACGCTGGGCAAATACGGCGCAAATCGATGAATTTATAGAGATATTGAGCGAGTCTAAAAACGTCCCCGTGCGTACTTTTATTCGTCAAATTGCCAATGTCAAACTTCCCGATCTTACCCTTTATCCTTTAGGCACTCAGCGCGATATCGATGCAGCGTGGTTCGCTTTTTTTGCTTCAGCGCGTGCCGTTTACTTAGAATCAATCCTCTATACAGCCGTTAAATATGATGCTTATGGTCGCCCACCCGCAGCACAATACTCTGCGCTTGCCTCATTGCGTGCACATGCCGATTATGATCCTTATATTCTTAAAATTAAAACCAAATTAGAAGAACGTTTGACTCTCCATGAAAGAGATATTTTATCCAATTTTTTCAATGAAAAAGTAGAATTTAAATCACCGGAACAATTCTTATGATTCTATACGATATATTTCATTCTTTTTACTTTGTAGCCCATATTACGATTTTTTTATTTGTGGTATTGGATTTGCTTTTAACGCAACGTGAAGATGCCAAAAGTACCACGATGTGGATTTTGACTGTTCTTTTACTCCCTATTTTAGGGGTGATCCTTTATTTGTTGTTTGGCTACAAGGCAAAGTGGCCGATTGAACACCGTGTAACCAAAGCGTTGAGTCGACTCAAAAAATTGAAGATTAAACAACACCAGATTCGCCCGCTTTCAGATCGCGACGAAGAAAAAATGTACAATAAAATGTTGAATAATCTCGGACATCGCGAATATCGTCGCTCTAATAATACGATTAAGTTGCTTCACGATGGCACGCAAACGTATCCTGAAATGGAGAAGTATATTCGTTCGGCGCAACATCATATTCATCTGCAATCGTATATTATTCGTGATGATGAATTTACACGTCGATTCTTCGATTTACTCGTAGAACGGGCAAATGCAGGCGTTAAAGTGCGCGTTTTGTATGACGGACTCGGCAGTTTTAAAGCTATTTTCTCTGGCTTTTTTGCGCATTTCGCCTCGCGATCTCCGCGCATGATTGTGCGCCCTTTTTCGCGATGGATGATTTTTACGCCGTGGCGACTCCAACATCGTAACCATAGAAAAATTTTAATTGTGGATGGGAAGGTCGCTTTCGCTGGAGGGATAAACCTTTTTAAAGAAAATATTGGTAAAAAATCACTTAAAATACAACCTCAAATTAACGATATTCATGCTAAAATGATGGGGCCAATTATTTATGATATTCAGTTTCAATTTTTTAGAGACTGGTTTTTTGCAGGCGATGAAACCGTGGATGAACTTGAAGAGAAAAACTATTTTCCTTTTTTAGAGTCTGAAGGTAATTCCATTATTCGTTTAATAGGTTCAGGTCCGGGTCAGCATGACCATGGAATTGAAAATTTATTCAATACAATGCTGAGTTGTGCGCGCTCGCATATTTGGATTATGACACCTTATTTTATCCCGAATATCTCTTTTATTCAAGCGATTCGTATGGCACGTTTACGAGGCATAGAAGTTCGAATTATTCTTCCAGAGAAAACCGATATGTTTATCACTACCAATGCAACCCGCGTAATTTATGCGCCATTAATTAAACGTGGTGTGAGAATTTTTGAAAAAAGGGGCAATTTTACCCATTCAAAAGCTATTTTAGTGGACAATGATGTGGTTGTGATGGGATCCCCTAATTGTGATGTGAGATCGTTTAGTCTAAACTATGAGTCTGCATTTGTTGTGGAGTGTCCTGTTTTTAATAACCAATTACGCCATCATTTTCGTTCAGAGATGAAAAAATCGCGCGAGATTACTGAATTGGTTTTGGAGAATAAACATTGGTATCAAAAAATTCTTGAAACGATTTGTTATCTTTTTTCACCGATTCTTTGATTTTTTATAAAATAAAGTTGAAATTTTGTAGAAAAGATGTAAATTAATAAGCAGATAATAATGATAACGATAAGGGACTTATGGAATTTTTAATTGCGTTGCTAACCGTGATAAGTGTTTTGTTTCCGATTATGGATCCGCTGGGGAATGTATTCCCCGTGCAGTCTATTTTAAATCAGATACCATCAATACAAGAACGTCGCAAAATTATTTATAGAGAGACTTTTGCTGCGTTTGCCATCTTATTGTTTTTCTTGCTTTGTGGAGGTCCATTTTTTGAATATTTGCATATCGATCGTGCGGTGCTTCAATTGACGGGGGGGGTGCTGCTTTTTATGATTGCTATTAGTATGGTTTTTCCGAAACATTCGAAGTCGAGTGAAGATGAATTTCAATATCCATTTATTGTGCCTATTGCTTCGCCTCTCATTGCAGGACCATCGACAATTTCTGCCGTGGTGTTGATGCGTGGGGAATTCTCTTTTTGGGTGATATTTTTGGCGATTTTGGTGAACATTTTATTTACGTTAATGGTGTTTCTTTTGGGTGAACCGATCGTTCGTTTTCTTGGTCGACGCGGTGCGACAGCGGTTGAACGTTTAATGGGATTGCTTTTGGTGGCAATTTCTGTTCAGATGCTCATCAGTGGAATCACCACTACAGTCTTGGATATTAAAACCAAGGTTGATAATACCCCTTGTGCCTTGGTCACAAATAAAGCGTCGAATGATTCAATTCGAATCGAATCTGAT
>CAZIVM010000051.1:0-1168 GCA_964542845.1 uncultured Victivallales bacterium | reverse complement strand
CTCCAATGATACCTTCTTTCTAATGTGTTTTAATATAATTAAAAGAGAGATGGTTTGTATTTGTTAAAAACAGTGCTATATTATTTAAACTTTAACACTATAATGGAAATATTCTATGCCTCATACATCTTTGCCCAAAGTAACCATTTGTACGCCTATATATAATGGCGAAAAATATATGCGACCTAGCTTAGATTCTTTGTTAGCGCAAACTTATACACATGTTGAATTTATTTATGTGAATGATGGATCAACAGATCAAACCGACGAAATCTTTTTGAACGAGTATCAAGCTAAATTTGAATCCAAAGGTTGGGTGGTTAAATATTTCAAAAAAGAAAATGGAGGAGCAGCGAGTGCGATTAATGTGGGACTCAAAAATGCAACAGGTGATTATTTTACATGGCCCGATGGGGATGATATTTTTGCGCCGACTTATATTGAACGTTATGTCGATTTCCTTGAAACGCATCCAGAATACGACTTTTGTTATGCGGATATTGACTTTGTTAAAGATACTGATTTGGAAACAGTGATTTTCACACGTGCTCGTCATGTTACTCCTGATAACGATCCGCTTTTTATGGATATTATTCGTCAGAATAACGCACCTCCACTTGCTTTTTGTATGGCGCGAATGAACGCACTCCAAAACGTTTTATGTGAAAATCAAATTTTAGAATCGAAATCAGGACAAAATTTACAACTGCTTCTACCTCTTACGTATGCTTATAAGGGCGGATACATTCATGAAACATTGGGGAAATGCCTTGTTAGAACTCAAAGTCATAGTCATCATTTTACACTTTCTCAATTGATTTTGCAAATTCAAAACTTGCATGAGTTAGGAATGCGTGTGATTTCGAATATGAAAATATCCGATGAAGAAAAAAGACAATTACATTTAGATATTTCCATCGCGTATGGTAAGGAAATTAAACGTCTTCGCTTTAAGCTTTTTCGACGCCGCATCGTTAATTTTTTCAAAAAGATGCTTGGTATTAAATACAAACCTGTGTAATTTTAAGGAATATAAAATGAAAATAGGAATTGTTACATTTCATAATGCGCTTAATTTTGGAGCGGTATTACAGGCGTTTGCGCTTAAAACCTTTTGTCGTACGCTCGTAGAAGATACTGAAATTATTAATCATGATCAAACTTATCC
>CAZIVM010000050.1:0-14836 GCA_964542845.1 uncultured Victivallales bacterium | reverse complement strand
CCACTTGACATACTTTCCGAAAATCAATTTTAACACAAAACGGGATATCCCCGATTTATTTTAAAAAATCAAGTTTAACAACTATTTTTTGAACAAGAATAATGCGTTTACTTTGCAAATAAGTGGATTATTTATGATTGAGGGGTTGATTTTCTACAAATGTGGTGTATATTATATTTAAGCAGTCGAATATGAAACATTAACGATCACGTTGGTCATGGATGAGAAAGCTCGTATTTAGATCGTTGATAATGGGTTTACAATAGTTAATCTGCGCTGGTATTGATATTTTCTATGAGTTTTTAGGAAGAAATACGCACTTATCACATGCTTAGTTAATTGCAGACTCTCTGCAGAAAGGAACTCATAATGAAAATTTATGTAGGAAACATGTCTTATTCTTCAACTGAAAACGACCTCGGAACAGCATTCAGCGAATTCGGTGAAGTTGCTAACGTGAGCATTATTCACGACCGTATGTCTGGCCGTCCAAAAGGTTTTGGTTTTGTTGAAATGCCAAACGATGCGGAAGCTCAAGCAGCGATTGATGCGCTCAACGGCAAAATGCTCCCTAACACTGACCGTGCGTTGACTGTCAACGAAGCGCGTCCAATGGAGCCACGCCCACCACGCGGTAACAACAACAATCGTCGTCGTTACTAAGAAAGACGAGCGCCCTATCCTCAACATGGGGCGCTTTTTTATTTTATGAACATTACCTTCCCCTTCCCCAATGATTGTTACACGACTCCTCAAAAAAGAAGAACGCTTTTTTCACGTTTAACGTTTAACAATTCCTACTTATACGCATTTCGTCTTTACTGGAATCTCATGCGACTCGGTCAATGCGCTCAACAGGGTAAATTCGACCGCAACAATCAAATTCGATATGCCTATAAAAATTTTTCGATTATGGAAGATCACGGTGTACAGTTTGACCTTTCAGGACTCGAATTTCTTTCTGATGAAGATGGACCTTTTGTCATTGCGGCTAACCATATGAGTTCAATCGAAACCTTTGTTTTGAACAGCATGATCTCTCCGCGCGTTGATTTTACGTTTGTGATTAAAAACACATTGTTTGATGCCCCTTTTTTCGGACACGCCATGCGTGCAATTCATGCGATAGGTGTTGATCGCAAAAGTGCCCGTGATGATTTTAAAGTGGTGATGCAACAGGGTTGTGAACACCTCCACAATGGAAAATCGGTACTCATTTTTCCTGAATCAACCCGACAAGATCAATTTCGCACTGAAAATTTCAATTCGATTGCAGTAAAACTTGCACGTCGTGCCAAAGTTAAAATTATTCCCCTTGCCCTTAAAACAGATATAATGAATCGTGGTAAAATCTTTTCGATGATTGGCACGCTCGACTTATCTAAAACGATTCACTTCGCTTTCGGAAAACCTTTAGAGGTTACCGCGCAAAATGAAGATGAAGTCCATAACACCATCACACAATTTATTGCAGAAAAACACGATACTTGGCAAAAATAAGTTTTTCGTGATCTTTAAATTTGATTTTTGAATTTCTTGTTGTATATTAACATCGCATTATAACGTTAATCTATCCTTATAAGAAATTCAAAATGAAATATATTCGTCAATTTGGCATCATTCTCGCCGTTACGTTCATCGGCGAGATTATTAACCATATCATCGACTTGCCGATTCCTGCAAGTATTTATGGTCTTATTTTGATGTTTATTTGTCTTTACACAAAAATTATACGCGTTGAATCCGTCCGCAAGACGGCCTATTTTTTAATCGAAATTATGCCGATGATGTTTATCCCTTCCGCGGTTGGGCTCCTTGATTCATGGACAGTATTACAACCGATTTGGTTCCCGTTCTGCTTGATTGCTGTCGCAACCACTTTTATAGTTATGATTATTGCTGGACACATGACCCAGCTTGTAAACCATGTTGAAAATCACTTCTTTGAACATGAGGAGGTTGGCGATGCCGACACTGAGTAATATGATTAGCGATTCCGCCTTTTTTGGGGTTATTATTAGCTTGTTTGCCTACGGCATCGGCGCTCTTTTTAAACAAAAATTAAAGTGGGCGATCTTTAACCCTCTCCTTATTGCCATTGTCATGATTATGTGTTTTTTGAGTTATTTTAATATCGACTACAAAACCTATGCTTCGGGTGCCTCTTTTTTAACATGGTTACTCACCCCTGCAACCGTGTGCCTTGCCGTCCCTCTCTACGAAAAACTCCAGCTTCTCAAAGACGACTGGCGCGCGATAAGTATTGGAATTATTTCAGGGGTCTTTACTAGCGCGCTTTCGATTTACGCCATGGCACTTGCCTTTAGTTTTACGCACGAACAATATGTAACGCTTCTGCCCAAATCCATTACCACAGCCATTGGGATTGGTATTACAGATGAACTCGGAGGATATACCACCTTAACTGTGGCTGCTATAATTATCACAGGGATTATCGGCAATATGTTTGCGGAGATTACGTGCAAGATTTTTAGAATCACCGATCCTGTTGCAATCGGGGTGGCGATAGGAACTTCCTCGCACGCGATTGGAACAGCAAAAGCGATGCAAATAGGTAAAACAGAAGGGGCGATTAGTAGTTTATCCATTGTGGTGGCAGGGCTTCTCACCGTAGCGACAGCCTCCCTTATGGCTAAACTTCTTTAAGACTAGAGCACCTCAAATTCTCTGAAAAGTTAGGATTTAGGAAGCGCTGCATATCCGCCGTAAACCACTTTAACATTATACCCTTTACGCGCAAGCTTGTATCCGTTTAATCCTGAGATTACGCCGGTTGAACAAATCATAATAATCTCTTTATCACGCGGAACGCTCTTGCTCCAACGTTCAAACCATAGCGCATTGACTTCATGCGCCTCAGGAATTGTTTTTAACAACATGCGCTCATAAGGCCAACGCACATCAATGACGTATGCACGCTCACGACACGCTTGTGTAAAATGTTCAGGCATTAAATATGCAAAATTATCCAGTTTTTCTTCGCGAATTTCACGAAATACTTTTAATACATAATGTAAATCACGCATTGAATTTAATGACGATGCACTTACGCGTAATGTAGAAAGGGCATACGATTCATCATATCCCATGCCTAATAAAACATGCGAAGGAACAATGCGATCTGCCGTACAAGCAGAGCCAATCGAAACTTCTACACCGTAACAATCCAAAGCGGCAAGCAATTTAAGGTTACTTTCATTGGGAAATGTGAGACTCAATGTCCCTGGAAGCTGACGCGCCCCTTCATTAATTTTAACATCGGGGTAAATTGCGCGTAGTCCTTCCACAAACTTTTTGCGCCAGTTCAAAAGATATTGATCATTTTCGATAAGTTTTGACATCCGAAGTTGGGTTGCTTTCGCAAATCCCGCAATCGCATAAACATTTTCTGTGCCTGAACGTAACGCATGTTCTTGATCGCCCCCATAAATAAGCGGACTCAGCATTGTTGAGTCTTTAATATAAAGAGCCCCACATCCTTTGGGTCCGTTTATTTTGTGCGAGGAAACAGTGAGAAAATCACAAGGAATCTGCGCTGGGTTGACAGCTATTTTTCCAAAGGTTTGAACCGCATCAACATGAAATAAAATCCCTTTTTCTCTACACAATTTACCGATATTTTCAACATCGTTAATAATGCCCGTTTCATTGTTTCCATGCATGACAGAAACTAACTTTACATCTGAAGTAAGATGAGGTAATATTAAGTCTGAAGTGATACATCCTGTATGATTTGTTTCCAAGCGAATCACCCGAACGCCTTGGGCCTCTAATTGAGTGGCGGCCCCTAAAATAGATTCATGTTCCAGCGCACTCATAATCAAAGTGCCTTGATAATTATAATGTGCAAATACCCCTTTTAATATCGTAACGTTTCCTTCCGTGCCCCCTGAGGTAAAAAAAACTTCCCCAGAATCACATCCTAATGCAGATGCAATTTGTTCACGCGAATCTTCTAACACATATTTTGCCCGACGCCCTACCGTGTGTAAACTTGAAGGATTTCCTAATATATTTTTCATTGTTCGACCGACACATCGAGTCACTTCTGGATGCGGAGGGGTTGTGGCATTATGATCTAAATAAACATTACGAATCCAGTAAATCATTAGTACACTCCTGGGATAAAACGATATTTTACTTTATGTTGATATGCACGATATTCTTCTTTTTGTGCAAGGAATTTTTCTTCATATCGCGCACGCATCACATACAATGTGCCCGAGACAATTAATAACAAAAGATTCATCCACGAGAAATATCCCACAACAAACCCCACCCGTAATAAAATATCACTCACATACATCGGGTGTCGGACCATACGGTAAAGTCCATTTGTTTTAATTTCTCTTCGTGCAATCAATATTCCAAAACTACGATTTAATGAAAGTAAACTTAATATGCCGATCACATTAGCTGTCATTGCAATGATAGCGCCGACACTTTTAATTCCTTCGCCAATTCCAGGTAAGAATGCGCCCGAAAAAAAGGCAAGAAGAGCAACCGTTTGCGGGATAAAACGTGTATTGACTTCGCGATGAATCGATCGAAATAGAATCATTAACGCCATTAAAATGTTTTGGGCACGAAAGGAAATATCAAGTAAAGAGAGTTTTTGCCAATTCGCATTCCACCAATCAAACTGTGTATAGATATCGTACCAAGCCCACCCATAACGAAAGGCCTCCCCTGTAAGAGAACGATGAATTTCATGCAAGGTAAAGTCGAAAAAAAACAGACATAAGAAAATATTCAAGCCAAGTTGAAACTGTTTACTTTTCATTTTGAGAGCCCTCCTACATTATTGCGAACGCAACAAGGAATGAGCCTTCCATCTCGTAAAGCATACGCTTGACAGCATCGTCTAGCCCGCGATAACTCAAAATTGCCTCTATCCATAAAAGCATGAATAAAAATTGATTTAATTTCGCGTTCCATCAAATTGAAAGCCTTGCGTGGATTAAAACATTTACACGCACAATTTGAGGCTTGATAATTTTTTAAGAGTCGTTTCAGTACCGAACAAATCTCTTCGGCATCTTCTCCATTGTCTGACCAAATACGATAAACCAAATCTTTGAGTTGTTCATGTTCCGTGGCGTTCAAGCCAAAGACGACTTTGTTCGCCGCATTCTCAAGTAAAGTTTGCTCATCAATTAAGCGATTCAACGGAATAAAACGCCCAGGGGAAAGTTTAAGATAGTAAGCGAGCGAAAAACAGGCAGGATGACTGCACGGTAATGCCGAAAAATCTTTTCCGTTAACAGGAGTATCAAGCGTATTTAATATGTTTAACGCACGCTCCAAAGTGATACGTTGAATTTCGCTATTTTCTGCACGACCAGTCAGGGCGATCGGTTGAATCATCAAACTCAATATATTATCATATTGATACAATAATTCAATCGCATCAACTAACGAATTTTGATTCCATAAAGTTAAGGTAAACACCAGCGACATATTTGCATTTTCACGCTTTAATAACGCAAGAATACGACGTCGCTCTTCTGCCATATCGCGACCCCGCAACGCGCGATTAGCCTCATCGTCAAACCCATCAAATTGAAGAGAAATAACTACATCACGTTTTTGAAGCGCTTTTAATAGTTTCGGATTTTCAAGTAACACCAAGCCATTGGTAGAGATACTCACTCGCACAATTTCACGTCGTGCCAACGCCAGATCAATCAATGCGAGTAAATCGGGATGCAACAACGGTTCTCCGCCTGAGATATTTAAGATGTCGATTTGATCTTCTGCCTCTAAAAGTTTATCTAAAATCAACTTGAATTCATCCTTTGAAATATCTGCTTCTTGCGTATCACCTGAATCATTAATACAAATCGGACAACGCATATTACATCGCGATGAAATTTCGACAATAGGCATACACAAATGCTGTTCGTGTCGACTACAAAAACCACATCCTGTAGGACAAGGTAATGCGTCATCCCCAGCAAACGCATTCGGAATCAATGCGGGTTTGACAACTGAACGCCGTTCAAAGAAATCATTGACATCTTCAGATAACAACGCCTCCGACGTTATCTCACATCGCGGACAAAATTTTTGCGCATACACTTTTTCATCACGCGATACAACACGCATTTGAACCATATTCCCACACTGAGAACACAAGCCTTGTGCGATTTCTATTAACTTATTTTTCATAAGGTTTCACCGAGTTTAAAAATTCTTTATACTGACGGAGTCTGGGGGGACGATACATGCTTTCAACAAAGCCCCGACAACTCGTCCAACAATCGGCGCATCCATGATATTTCTCTTGAATTTTTTGGAGGGTCGCTGGCAACGAATCTGTAAAAATATTACCACAGCCCTCGCCGACAGTGTCGATACATCCCGAAACATTCCCACGACTATCAATATTACAGAAGAGTCGACCTGCATGACAATCTCCGATGCCACCCGTAGCAATTGCCGTATCAAACTTTTCAATATAACTCGTTAATGTGATGAATTCTGGATATCGTTTCTTAAGATCAAGCAAACGTGCCGTAACCGATTCACTCGGATGATGTTCCGCTTTTGTGCCACGACAACATGAGTATAAATTGACCATGTAGGTGACTTTTAACGATTTAGCAAGTTTGATTAAAGGCTCTATTTCATCAATATTATCGTCCATCAAAATGGAAATCATGTGGACTCTATTTCGCGCTTTGGGTCGATATTTATTCAAAAGCCCTAACGCATTAACCGCACGATCGAATGCCCCCTCTTTTCCGCGTTGAGCATCATGTTTTGCAGGATTTGCGTAATCGATCGACACCGAAATTTCTTGCAAACCAGCCCCTTGTATTTCCTTCGCTTTGGAGTCATCGACAAAATAACCATTCGTAATTAAAATTGGGAAATGCCCTGTACGATTTAATATGCGAATCACCTCTGGCAAATCTTGGCGCATGAGAGGTTCTCCTCCTGAAAGAGATATAATATTAGTCCCATAATGTTTATGCAAAATATGACCAATGGTTTCGATCTCTTTCAACGATAATTCATGTTTATCGTGTTGACTCAAAAATTCAGGTTTCCAAAAATCGCAAACTTGACACTTAAAATTGCATTTCCATGTTAATTGCAAATTCACATGGATCATACGTTTTAGAAAAAAATTCCACATTAATTGAAATCCACGGCGATGATAAAATAATTCGTCTTTAAGCATGATGGATAACTCTCCCCTCGCGTAAGGCTAAAATTGGATGAATTTGTAAAAGCGATAGTGCCATATGACAGAATATATGACACTGGTCTGTACAATTCGACGATGCTTTGCAGGATTGAATCGCCGCTCTATAAGTTGCAAACTCTAAAAGATTAATTTTTGATTTCCCCAGTTCAAGACAGGGATGATAGAGAATCCCATCGGGTCGAACCGTAGGCATTAATTGCGGATAACAAGTAAACGGATCAAATCGACTCAATTTTTCTAAATAGGGCATGACACCTAAAATGGGCAATCCCTTTTTTTTAGATTCAATCACCTTTTGAATTAACTCGTAATATTGCGGATTGTTCATTAACTGAGGATGAACGGTGCGCCCAACAAGTTGTGGTGAAAGTTGAAAAGGAATTTTGTGTTTGCATGCAAATGTAAGAAGTTCTTGTGTTTCATCGAGATATTCAGGAATTGCAACAGCACTTATCACCATGGGCAAGCCGCGTTGCATCAATTTTTCAAGAGCCCATAAGGAGTTTTTTGCATAAGATTGAGTTTGATTGGTGATTTTTGCAATCTTATCAGGATTCAAAGAATCGATTCCCAAAATAGCAACATCTGTGTAATTTAAGACTTCAAGCTGATTTTCTAAAAATGTTCCACGCGTATTCAATAAGGTGCGAAGTCGAATTGATTTTGCATATTTCATAACTTCTGTCAAGTCTTCTCGAACTAAAGGTTCCCCCCCCTGTGATGTCAACAGTATCCGTGGCGGTTTTAAACACACGAAAAAGCTTTTTCACTTCATCTGTTGAAGATTCATTACACGGATCTTCCTTAAAAGGACGTCCTTCACCATCACTGCAAAACACACACTCTAATGGACATCGATGCGTAATATAATACGAAAACAAAAGCGGACGAGTCATTTTCATTCCTAAAAAACGACAAATCCAATTATGCACATAATTCGTTGTAAACCCCATTATTTCTCCTTTATCTTTGCGGGAATGCCACATACCGTCATGCCGCTCGGTACATCATGTGTCACAAGACTCATACTTCCGACAATCGCATGATCCCCTATCTGAATCCCCGGACGAACGACAGCACGTGCGCCAATCGTCACATCCTTACCAATACGAACACGTCCGAGTCGCGACTCTTCATGCGTAAACTCATGCGCTAAAATCATACTCCCCATTCCTAACACACTCCCATCATCAATCTCAATCAAATTACAATACAAGTAATCAATGACGACCCCAGGCGCAACAATCACATTTTTCCCTATTTTCACACCTGCACATCGATAAAAGAAATTTTTAAGTGGACCAATGATAAAGAGTTCTGCAAGTTTACAAAACGAAAAGCGCCACGCCATACGCAACGTTCCTTTCCATCCGCCTAACAAAAGATAACAAACACATTGATCCGTTTCACATTGTCGTAAAATATAAGGTTGAGTTGTCCCTTTGGATAGATGGGCATATACACGTTTGAGTTCTTCATGAATGTTCATAAAAATTTTCATCTTTCATTCGATAAAAAAGGTTATACGCACAAGCAGAAATCATTTTTCCATCGGGGGTTGGCACTTGATCGGGGCAACTACATAAACGTGATAAATCTAAATTATCCTCATCCATGTGTGCATGAATATGAATTGCGCGAATATATTTTTCCGCACGACGCTGACGTTCCGTTTCTGAGAGAAATTCATTGGGAAAAAGTTCTTGAAACAATTGACGAAAAATTGAACAGAGTTCATCTTCATTTTCGGCGTAAAGACGATGTATTAAATCCTGAAAAAAGTTTTTAGCGTTCTCAGCATGTAAAAGATAACCTTCAGCGGTAAACTGTTGAAGTTCAGATTCGGTCATAAATCGTTTAAAAGGGATCAACTTCTCTTGATAACGGAGCATATAACACACGCGATAACACAAAAAATGGGCATGTGAACGCGGGGTAAAATCTTCTTTTGCGAGTCGATTCTTTGAATAGGATACAATCATCTCGACGGCTTCATCTACGGGAATTTGAGCACACTCAGTTAAACGCCCTCCCCCTTGTCCAGTATAAGTTAAAGTTTGAAAATTAAGATTTAATATGACATCATGTGATAACATTAAATCGATTAATTCACCCGAAAAAGAGAGATTAACATCACGCGAAAGTACATTTAGTAAAGTAAGCTTCACACCCGCATCAATCAAATTTTGCAACGCTTTACGTTTCATCGCACCAACACCACTTTTGGGATGGAAAAAAGTCAATTTTTCGTCATCAAATTCATTTAATGATAATACAATATAGATATTACGTTGAGCAAGTGCTTTGCAAAACTCAAAATCTTCAGCCATACGAATACCATTTGAATTTAAGGTAACGCGACCGATTTCAGGACGTTGACAAAGTTCAATCATCTCAAAAAGTTGAGGATGCAACGTCGGTTCTCCGCCCGTAATATTCACCAAATCCACGCGACCTCCCGCGTGTTTTAACATGGTTTCAAGGGTCTGCGCCATCTCTTCGAGCGACATATCATAACGTTTATCCGCTCGATTGTATGTGAAGCAATGATTACATTTCATATTGCAACTATTCGTAATTGAAAAAACAGGCAAACGACACTTTGAGCCGTGTCCTGCACAAGGTCCGCAATCATGCGGACACCCCCGTTTTTGAGGAGACGCATGCTTTAACGGGGCTTCATCTTCGCACATTTGACGCATTGAATCTAAATACCCCTCTTTATCAAACGCGATCAAGGTGCGTTTACCCATTCCACAATCGGCACAAATCGACTGCTGATACACATGGTTATCTTCAAATGTAATTCGTGCAGGAACAATTTTTCGACAATGTCGACACATCCCTGAAACCGTTGTAAAATAAGTTTCTTCCCGACTTTTAAGTTTACCCGTTCCCATCTCATTCTCCTCTTAATGCCTTGAACATTGCAAGGCGTTCTTCTGGATTATAAATTGTATCTAAATCTATCATTTCAAAACACATCATCCCCTCCACAACCCCCGAACAACATAATTTTCCTTTTTCAACTTCTTCTAATGTTACATGCCAAGGCTCATGCACTGAAATCGTTGGAAAGGAGATCGACTCCACCGAAGTCAGCATCGCCCATTTCTTGAATTGGGTTTGCGCCGCATAGAAATAACCTGCTAATTCTTGAACAAAAGCGAGTCGGTACGCCACAGGGACACCCGCTTCTCCAATTTGACGTGATTGCAAAATCGCCTCAAAACTCACAGCATGTATGCCGCTGATCCCTTTTTCCAAAGAATACGATTCAATGCGATCTACCCAACGATATTTCATATCCCACCATTAATATGAATGCTTTGTGCATTGATATACGATGATTTGTCGCTCAATAAAAACACCGCTAAATCTGCAACTTCGGACATTTCACCAGCGCGGTGAGCCTGACAATATGTAAGATATTGTTGCATTTCAGGTTCTGGCACCATGCGCCCTACCCCACCATTCAACATTCCTGGCACCATTTCATTCACACGAATGTGATAACGAGAGAGTTCGCGGGCGAGTGAAAGGGTAAATCCAGTAACCCCTGCTTTGGCAACAGCATAATGTACGGGAACCTCAAGCAAGCGGTGTCCTGCAATACTGCCCATGTTCACAATACTTCCCGATTTTTCACGAATCATTCCGCGCAAAACAGCGTGTGTTACTAAAAACATCGTTTTTAAATTTGCATCAATCACTTCATCCCAATCTTCAGGTTCCGTCAGGGCAAACGGCATAATACGTGTCATTCCCGCATTATTGACCAATCCATCTAATGCCCCATAATTTGATTCTATTTCACGCGCCATCGCCTTAACGGCTTGCGTATCTAATAAATCTAAATGATACCCCATCGCCCCCGTTTCATCCGAAAGACGTTTTGCTTTTTCAGCATCGGAACGATACGTGAACATCACAATCGCGTGATTTTCAACGAGTTTACGCACTATCGCTTCCCCAGTTGCCCCTGTTCCGCCTGTCACTAAAATCTTTTTATCTTTAAGCATTTTCGCCTCCTGTCATTTGTGTAACCAATCGTACAAACGTTTCAATTCGGAAAACACGGGCTAAATATTTCGTTTCAAGTTGATCGTGAAGTTCTTCTGGCGGGACTTCTGGCAATGCTTTTCGCAACGACTCGAGTGCTTCGGGGGTATAATAGCCATCAACTTCAATAGGTTTTCCTCCTGCAGCCGCTTGGGCTTCACGTTCGATATCGCGCGGATTAATACGAATTTTGAATCGTTTTTCAAGATGAAAAACAAAATCAAGTAAATCTAATGAATCTGCGCCTAGGTCGCCAACGAGTCGATCTTCGGCTTTGATGGTCGAGGGATCTTGAATATCAAGAACAGCGGCGATAGAGGCACAAACCCCTTCTAAAATTTCTTCTCTTGTCATAATTTATATCCTAAGGTTACGAGTCCATATAAGTTCCATCGCGAATTTAGATTGAGTTCTTTTTTAAGTTCATCCTCAGCAATTAAAGGGCCAGTCAGCATACAGGAACCCAACCCATTCGCTTCGGCGGAAAGCTGTAATAACATTGCTGACATAATCACCGACGCCCCATTACCTTGAAATTTTTCGGCAAGATCCTGCGATAGATGTGCATTCAAAAAGTCGGGCGTTCGACGTGCAGCTAAAAAAATAACCGCTGGCGCATGGGCAAAGTGTTCAAAGTTATCTCCATACGCTCTCATTTGTTCAGCAATTCCTTCAGACGAAATATCCATGAATCTTTCCCACGCGTTTTTCACTGCGTGTGCCATACGTTTTAATTGCGCTTTGTCGGTGACAAGAATAAGTTTTCGATCCGCTTGTCGATTCCCCGACATCGGGGCAAGTAACGCATCATTCATCATTGAGTCTAAAACAACGTTTGATACTTCGCGAGTGTCAAACTGACGCGTGGAACAACGTTGACGTAAAACTTGTTGATAATCCATATTTCACCCCAATCCCATTCCACCATCAACAGCAATCACTTGCCCTTGAATATAACTCGCATCGTCGGACGCTAAAAAAGCAACCACTTTGGCCACTTCTTCAGGTTGCCCCCATCGACGCATCGCAATACGTTCAAGGAGTTCACTCCCGTGTTCACGACAAATTGAAGCGCTCATTTTAGTTTCAATCACACCCGGAGCAATTGCATTCACTGTAATATTACGACGCCCTAGCTCCAACGCCAACACGCGAACCATACTCTCCAATGCCCCTTTGCTTGCGGCATATCCTATCTCGCCACGTCCGCCATAACGCGCCACAATACTCGATAAATGTATGATGCGTCCAGAACGATTCATGATCATATATTTCGCAACGGCTTGACTCCATAAAAATGCAGGCCTTAAATTATCAGATAATGTTTGCGACCATTGCGCATCATCCATCGCAACGGCAGGCGACTCCGAAGTTTTGCCTGAAGCATTCACCAAACAATCAATTCGACCGCACGTTTCGTAAATGTGAGAAACCGCAGATTCAATTTGAGAATCATCTAAAACGTGTAAGCTATCTTCCATTTCAAAAACACGCGTATGCCAAATGCGCCATACGCGAAAATTAGATTCTGTTAATGTGTTTGCAATCGACGCGCTTATACCGCCTTGGATGCGAAAATCTTATGTATCTTCTCAATTTATTGTACTAGGATGCGCCAAAGTCATTGCTACTTCATACCCAATTACACTTAAAATTATTTCTAAAGAAAATTTACTTTGTTCTTATATTGTAAACAATAATAACTCATTTAGATTGCCCAAAATACCTATGGTGAATGAATTTGATGTTGAAATAGACGAAGGGAATGGCGTGGTTACAGATTTATTTATTGCTGGGAGCATGAACAATTTGAGATACGGAGGTTAACATGAAAATCAATAGAAAACGGAAACAAGGTTACGGTCAAGGATTCACGAATCCTTACACAAGCGGAGTTGATGCAAGCACGCAAAAACTAGTTATTGAATTACAGCGTAATGCAATAACACAAACAAATAAAGAAAAAAAACAATCTTCTGAAAATACTCGAACTGAAATTAATAAAAATTTTGAAACAAAAGGGTGGTAAAAATGGGATTATATCGTGTAAAAAATCAAGGTTTAATGAATCAAACTGCCCTTGCCCGTGCTGGTGCTGACGGAAATCATTGGGGGCGTAACTTTGGTGATTGGACGGGTGCGATTGCTAATCAAGGCAATTTAGATAATGATGAAAATCCTTTTGGAATTTACAATATGCCACGTAACAGACGGCGAACAACATCCAGCAATGGACTCGCTAATAATTTTGGAACAGGCTATGCAGATCCCTCCCCTATTTTAAATGCAACACAAGCACGACCAATGAATGGTGGGATTGTATATAATGGGAGAGGATTCGGTCAAGGTATTGGTAATAATGAATCTCATAATGGGAGTGTAGGCATTGTTGCAAATACTCAAAAAAAAGTTCTCGATCCTAAATTTGATGGCATGATGCAACGATTGGGTTATGACAGAAGTTTATACTGGAATCCAAATGGTGATTATACGCAAGATGGGGAACGATTAAGAGAATGGTCTGAGCGTACAAAGTATGATCATGATGCGATGCGCGGTATTGTTCAAAAGGATTTTGGCATGAGTAATAATGATTTTGACTTAGCCCTGTTAGAACTTGGAAACCAAGGCGGGATTGTTAGTTTGACACCTGAACAAAAACGTTTAGCCTATTTACAAGCCAATAAAAACTGGAAGAACAACAACTTCAAACAAGAGGATGCTGTAAAAAGTGCTGTTGGGATGGTGCATAAAGGACTCATGACAGACGCTTATAAAAATGCGGTAAACACTCAACTTCTAGAAAATCAAAATGTAAATCAAATATCGGAAATTGGGGATGTATCCACGTTCAATTGGGTAAACCCGCAACAAGGATTAATTGATGTACAAATGCAAAAAGCTCCGAGTGGGATTATGAACTCCGCACGTCAGTTAGCGCAAGAACATTCTCAAACTAAAATGCAACAAGAGGAAAAAACGCGTCAAGCACAAGAAAAAAATAAATCTAATAATAAGATCGGTGTGGGTATCGCAAGTATGATTGATCCGACATTCGTTGATGAAGACGGAAAACTCACCATGAAAGGCAATCAATATAAAGAACTCATGGAGTCTGGACAAACACATGAAGATGCTATGGGGATTATTAAATCTGTAGAAACTGAAAGATATAACCAAACTCCCGAAGGGAAAGCAAATTTAGTTTTTGAAAAATCAGGACTTGGAAATATTTCGAGATATGCCAAAGTAAATGGAATCGATGATAAAAATAAAATTACTAACGCTCTAGATAGAGTATCAAATAATATCGTTACAAGGCTTGAAGCAGGAGAAGATGAAAGAACAATACGCCCCAGTGTTATTAAAATATTAACCGAAAGTGGAGTAAAAGAAGCAGATGCAAAAAAAATTATTTTAGAGTATATGCCATTGTCTCAAAAAGAAAAGGATGATATTCAAAAACAAAAAGATGAAGCAGAAGAAATCCTTAATCGAATGCGCAAGAATAATGAAATAAGAACTAACAGTAGCTAT
>CAZIVM010000049.1:0-14934 GCA_964542845.1 uncultured Victivallales bacterium | reverse complement strand
AATATTAATTCACACTTAATAAAACAAATTCATTTACATCATACTAAATCATGAATCTTTGCGTTTAGAGAGACAGGTTTGGTTCACCCTATAACCCCTACGGAGGTTTGAAATGTCGTTAGGATTTACTGAAATCATTTTAATTGTGGTCATTGTATTGCTCATTTTTGGAGCGAAACGAATTCCAGAGCTTGCCAAAGCATTGGGGCGCGCCTCTTACGAGTTTAAAAAAGCGAAAAGTGAGTTGACTCAAGAGGGTGAAGAATTGCTTAAAACCGCTGAAAAAAACGCCGAAGAAGAAGCTAAAAAAGCAACGGCAGAAACACAATCAACCGCCACGCAAAGTCCTAAATCTGACGCATGAGCGATGACTCCTCCTCTTCTTTAATCCTTCACCTTGAAGCGTTACGAAATACCCTTATTTCATGCTTCTTGGTTACGGCATTAATTTATCCCATTGCATTTTGGGCAACCCCTTTTATAATCGATGCATTGGTCCATTGGTGTTTTCCTGAGTCGCTCGGGAAACTTCATTATTTTGCCCCTATGGAGGTATTTTGGGTTCAATTAAAAATGGCGCTTATATTAGCGCTTGCGCTTGCATATCCGTGGAATATGTATCAACTTTGGAAGTTTTTTAAGCCCGCCCTTTATCAAAATGAACAACGGGCGATTCGATGGTGGATTGTTTTTTCATCAATACTTTTTTTTAGTGGAATGGCATTTTGTTTGGGGGTGATTCTTCCATTGTTGATGAATTTTGCTGCCAGTTTTGCCAGTGATGGTTTATCCCCGATGATTGGATTAGGGCAGTTTTTGGGTCTAGCAACTTGGTTAATGCTTGCATTTGGCGTGATGTTTCAATCTCCAATAGTAGTCTTATTATGTGTCCGTTTTGGCATCGTAAGTGCGGAAACTTTGCGTCAAAAACGCCCCTATGTGGTGGTGATTATTTTAGTGCTTTCCGCTATTTTAACCCCGCCCGATGTGGTCAGCCAAATTATGTTAGGTCTTCCAACATGGTTATTGTTTGAACTGGGGCTGTTCCTCTCTAAGCTTGTTGCACAAAAAAATGAAAGGGAAGCGGGTCATGAGTAGAATGCATTTTGCTCAAAACCCTCTTCACCTTTCAATAAATGATAAAAAGTTTATTTAAGATAAGATTTGAAAAAAGAATCGAGTTTATCGAATGGGATAAGCTGAATTTGATCGTACAAATCAACGTGAACCGCATTCGGAACGATGTAAAGTTCTTTAGGTTCTTGAGCGCGTTGATAGGCTTTTTCGCTGAATTCTCTAGAATGTGCTTTATCGCCTGTGATAAACAAAAGTGCGCGCGGTGAAATGGTTTCAATATCATTAAAAGGATAGAAGTTTAAGAATTTAATATTCGAGGTTAAAGTGGGTTTTGTGGTTGTTTTTTTGCTGACGCCTTCAGGGGTGAATTCTCCGCGAGGTGTTCTGTAGAATTGAAAAAATTCAACTGCAATAGGATGAGATTCTGGGGTAATTTCATCAACGGTTCCACTCGTGTAAACTTTTTCTCCTCCTAAAAATTCTTTGTAACGTTGGGAAGAGGTTTCGGCGATAATTTTTTTGCGAGTTTCGAGAGATACACTTTGATTTAAACCATTGCGATTGGCATCGCCCATATCATACATACTGATCGTGGCAACCGCTTTAATTCGGTCGTCGATTTTGGCTGCACTGATGGCGAAACTTCCACTCCCACAGATTCCCACGACACCTATTTTTTCTTTGTTGATAAATGACTGCGTGCCGAGGTAATCGACTGCTGCGCTAAATGCTTCTGCATAAATATCTGGCGACACTGAATTTCGAGGAGATCCTTCACTTTCTCCCCAAAACGACAAATCAATTGAGAGCGTAATGTATCCACGTTCGGCGAGTTTCGCAGCGTAAATATTTGCGCTTTGTTCTTTGACGGCTCCCATGGGGTGTCCGACAATAATTGCTGAATACTGAGTTTGTTCATTAAACGGATGTGGTAAAAAAAGGTTTCCAGCTACTTTCATTTGATAAAGATTTTGAAATGCAACTTTTTTAACGGTGAATTTTTCACTCATTGGAATGTGAAATTTTGAATAATCTTTCATGGTAATACTTGGGTTTTGGGTTGAAGAACAGGCCGAGAGAAGTACAGGGATTAAACAGAACAAAATTAAGCGTACGAAATTTTTCATTAAACATCCTTTCATTAAGTGTGAGTGGGAGAGCATTTAGCTTAATATTAATATACACTGGCTTCTTAGAAATAACAAATACTTATAATTTATGTAAAGATATGCTTGAAAAGCATTAATGTTATGCTATATTATTAAAGTCTAACATTTTAATTTTATCTTAACCTTGATGAGGTCTTATGGAAATTAGAGTTTTACGTTATTTTCAAACCGTAGCCCGAGAAGGAAGTATAACACGCGCGGCGCGCGTCTTGCATGTAACACAACCGACGTTGTCGCGGCAACTTAAAGATCTTGAAGATGAGTTAGGGAAAAAACTTTTTCATCGCTCTAACCACTCCATTCGTTTAACATCAGAAGGGGTTCTTCTCAAGAAACGCGCTGAAGAAATTTTGTTAATGATTCAAAAAACAGAAGATGAATTTTTGGCGATGGGTGATATTCTTTCAGGAGATATTTACATTGGGTGTGGCGAAACTCATGCCATGCGCTTTGTCATTGAAGTTTTAAACGATTTGAAAACGGATTATCCTAATCTTCATTTTCATATTTATAGTGGAAACTCCGAAGATGTGGTTGAACGTCTTGATAAAGGACTTCTTGATTTTGGTATTTTAATTGAGCCTGTCGATATTTCAAAGTATGATTATTTAGAACTTCCTGATAAAGATATTTGGGGCGTCATTATGCGGAAAGATAGTGCGTTAGCTTCATTAGGTGCTATTCACAAAGAAAACTTATTGGGTGTTCCTTTGATTTGCTCACGACAAGCCATTCTTAAACGCGCAGAATCTAATGCTTTTTTAGATTGGTTTGGTGATTTATTTTCTCAAATGGATGTTTCTGTAACCTACAACCTTATTTTTAATGCGGCATTGATGGTTGAACAACGCATGGGATATGCGATAGGGTTAGATCAATTGATTGATGTCTACTCCAATTCGAATTTATGTTTTAGGCCATTGGAACCTCGGTTAGAATCTCGCATTAATTTAGTATGGAAAAAGGGTGGCGTTCTTTCAACGGCATCTCAATATTTTTTAGAACGTATTGAAGACGAAGTTGCAGAGCGCATTAAGCAAAATATTTAAATAAAAAAAGACCACCAAACAAATCTGCTTCGTGGTCTTTAATTTTAGACAAAGAAAGAATTATTTTTTCTTCTTTTGGTCTTCGATGAGTTTGTGGATGCTTTCAGGATCGTTGGGATCGAAAACGACATCGCCTTTACCCATATTGTTGATAATTTTGGGCTGACCATTTTTACGAATTTCTTTGACGCGTTGGTCTAATAATTTGTAGGGAAGACGAATCGTGCGAATGTAGGGGGAGTGACCAATATCCCAGTGTCCGTAAGTGGTACACACAATAGTGCCATCTTCAAGTAACTCTGCACAAGGATAGGTGGTGTCCCAACCATTTTTATTGTCTTTCATACGAACACGGAATTCACCTTCGTAACCTTTTTGGATATCATCGTATGTGCCAACCCATGCAACCCAGTCCCCTTCTGTAGGACTCGATTTGTTTTCAGGATTTTTGCTTGCTGATAAATCTCGGAATTGGATGAAAAGGCGTCCATCAGGAAGATAAATGGCTTGGTGACGGTCTCCACATAATGCGCCTGGAAGTGGACGAGGTGCAGTCCAAGTTTTACCTTCATCGCGTGAAAACATAACTTGAGAATTGTTGTTACGTGTATTTTCGCGGAGGAGAAGTGCAATTTCTTTGCCATCGGGAGAACGGACAAATCCGCCTTCACAAAGGTGGAGTCTGCGTGTGCCAGGAAAGACGGTAACGGGATCGCTCCACGTACGGCCTGCATCTTCGGTGAAGGTAACCATTTGACGAAGGGTACCATAGCTTCCTTCGCTATCTTTTCCCCAGTCGCCGGTATGATAACTGGCCATATAGTGACCTTTTCCTGTGTTAAGCGGAATCAAATCACTCATCACAACGATACCGGCCATTTGGTTTTTGATGTCGATAAATTCAGACCATGTTTTGCCATCGTCATCGCTATACGCATAGCGGTTGTAGCCATCTTTGTTGTTATAAGGACGTCCAGAGAACATCACAATGCGTTTTTTGCCTTCTTTGTCGAACATTTCGTAGAGAGTAGGGACTTCTTGACTTGTTTCCCATGATTTTGGGGTAGGGAGGCGCTCTGACCAAGTTTTTCCGCCATTAGTCGATTTTTTCATTTGAACTGCGCCACGGCCGTGTCCTTTGGGATAGACGCAAATAATGGTGCCGTCATCTGTACGGTATGTTGAAGGGTGTCCGAGGTACTGCCCTTTTTCTTTGTCAACGATGAAGTGCATGGGGGAATCTGCATCCGTGTCGAGATCGACAATCGGAATGGAATAACCCATTTTACCAATGGCAACAGGTTTTTCTTCGAAAAATAACGCACAACTTGTTGTTGTGGCAAGAAGAGTTACTCCTAAAATAGAAAGCATTGTTTTTTTCATTTTTTTCCTTTGTTTTTGTTGTTGGTATATTATTTAGAAAATTTGGGCATTGGGATTTGGCTTTGGGTGGCGTCGCCTTTCATGCCATATTTTTCAAACCATGAGAACATATCTTTTTTCATGGCAATGGACATGACAACGATGGTTTCGTTTAAACCATATTTTTTAATTTTATCTGGAGTTGCGTATTGACGTTTTGCTTTAAAATAATCTGCTAAAACCGTGGGGTTTTCTTTAGCAAGTTCTTCGAAAATGAAGAAAGTTTTTCCCCAGTGAATCCCGCGTTTATCTTTACAAGGAGGAGTTCCTGCTTTAATGGGGTTGCCATCTAAATCATAAAGATTCATTTCAGGATCTTGACGCAACGCGTCGTTAATATTTTGTTGAATACGTTTACGGCCTTCGGCTTCATATCCTGCATCACACATCACTAAATCCCCAACATAAGTTGCAATAGGTTCGTTCCAAATTTCTGGGAAGGGGAGCACCCAACTATGAGTAAGCTCGTGCGTTAAAAACTCATACATTCCAGGACGATATTCAGGGAAGTTTTCCCAAAAGACCGCTAATGCAACGAGTTGACCCGCAGAGAAACCGCCACCGCTTGTGGCTAAAAGGGCAATCCCACTTGCATTTTTACCTGAAAGAGGTACACCCATACGTTTTTCGATTAAAGGACGCGCTTTAGTGATAATTTCATTCATTGCCTCGTAACAATGTTTGAGGTATTCACTGTAGTAGAATGTGATTCCATCAACTTCAATCGTATAATCTTGTTCGGTATAATTTTTACCGATAGGACCTTTATTGGTTTCAACTTTTTTAACCACATTAATATTGATGATTGGAGAAATCCAACTTGCATTCATATTTGCATCTTTGTGATCGGGATGTTGTGAGACTAAACAACGGGGAACAAAAAGAATATTTCCTTTCCCCATGCTTTTGGCAACTACAACTGGATTTTTGTCTGCATCTTGAAGATACACACGAAAATCTTTGGCGTTTTTGAATACGACGGCCCCAGGCGCGCCGCGAGATTCAATTTTTTCGACAGGACTTGTTAAGAATTTTTGAGCATGAGGTGTTAATTCAAGTGCTTTTTGATTGGGGATGTTTTTCATGCTGAAACCGAAGTAGGAGTCGCACATTGCTGTAAGTTTATCGGTTTTACTTGAGGTGATAAAGAGTAATCCGCCATTGTTTACAAAGGTTGTCATGCGTTGAAAATCATCCTCTGTATATCCGATACGGTGATCGGCCTCAAAAATGACAAACATATTTGCGTTCGCATTTTCAATATCTAAGTGTTTGAAAGAGGCAAGATTGCGTGCCCAACGTTGCTTAGGCATATATTGGTTAGGGAAACGTCCATCTGCATAGAATGTAAAGCCATGGGCTAAATCGATAATTGAATTAATTTGTTTTTTGGGTTCAACTTTATCCGCCTCATTAGATGTTTGAGTGGCGAGTGTGGAAATTGAACAGACGAATGAAAGGGTTGCACCGATAACGAGTGCGGCAAATTTTAATGACATAATGACCTCATTTAAGGAGAAAAGTTTAAAGTAATCCAAACGGATTTTTCGAAAAAAAGAGATGGGTATCTCAAAAAAGAAACCCCTCTATTGATTAATTATTTTGTGTAGAGTGCTTTGGTTAAATCTGAAATGCACTGACGAATCACTGCAACATCGTTATCTAACACGGCTTGACTACATGCATATTTATATGTGCCACGTGCGATAAGTTCATCGTTCAAACGTTTGAGAGCCGTTTTTACATTTTCGCGTGTATCTTTTTCAGCATCGGCGCGTAAGATACGAATTTTTTCATAATCTTCGAAACCATCGCGTAACATTTCAAGACGAAGCGAAGAACGATCCCCTGGATAAACTAAGAAGCAGTCTCCGGTGGGCCATGTAACGAAGTCGGTGCTGACCAATGGATTTTCAACCCAACTACTATAAGCCCAACGAAGATAACCATCTAAGTTTTGCGCTGCTGTATAATGTCCCAACCAAATAGGCTCTGCTAATGGTGAGAATGTAAATGTGTTAGGACGATGAGGTCCACAGCAAGTGTACATGGTGGTTTTATAGCCTTTACCTGCACGCATAGATTTAATCTCTTGCGTTAAACCATCGGTGTGATTTAATGCAAGTGAAATCACTTCCACATTATCAGTAAGTTTTGTCGGATAGTTGAATGCGCCCACAATGTGCATGCCTGGGGCGTACTTTTTGACAAGGGCATGGGCGGCTTTCATTAAGTGATCAGGGCGCTCATCCATTGCAATCTTGATGATTTTAAACCACCCTTTTTGTTTTGCGTGCGCAGCTAAATCGGTAAGGTATGGACCCCAAAATGCTTCGTACTCAGGTGAACCAGGATTGAGTTTAGGGGCAACAAAAGTTTGTGTAGCTTCATCAAAATAAGTAAATTTAAGGTGCCATGGAATCATGGTGTAGCAGTCAATTTGTTGATTGATACCTGCATTCATCATCATTTGGATATAACGATCGAAAATGGTGTAGTCATAAGCCCATGAACCATCTTTTTTCTTTGTGATTTTAACCATAGAGGCAAACTCATCGTAGGTTTGACCATTCCATGCATCTTCAATTAAGGTACAAGTGACAACTTTTTGTCCAATATTGGCTAAACGTTTCGCGTAACTTGCCATTAATGCAAAGTGCGCATCACTGTATTTTTTAACATCGTGCCAACGCGCAATTGCATCGGGGTGTTGCCATATATCGACATGCATTTTCCATTCGGTAGGTTTAGGTAAAGTCCCTGCTTCAACTTTGACCACAACAGGAATTGTTTTGATTTCAGCATCTGCTTGGATTTCAAGTACTCCATTTAAATCGCCCGTTGCGCCTTGAGGAATATCGATGGTGAGAAATACAGGACGAAGTGTGCCTGTCGGGACGGGGAGTGTTTCTGCGTCATCAAGAATATCAGCGGTGAGCTTGTTATTCGCAAGCGTATAACGCACAAAGTTGACTTCTCCATCTACATTTTTGAGTTTTGCAGTTAAACGTTGTACAGGATTTTTGGCATTGACCAAAACTTGTGCATAAACGCGCTCACCTTTCCAGCCTGAAACTTCAATTTTTGCAGGGGTTGACTTTGGGAGTGCGTCTGTTTTTTGGAAACGATTTAAAGGTGAAACCACGGCAATGTCAATAAGTTCTTTTGAAATAGGGGTGTTGAATCCTTGGATTTCAATGATATGCCCCCCACTTTGTGCCCCGCGCGAATTGGATAAAATGGTCGTTTTAACATAACGAACTTTTTCTGTTGGAAATGTGAAAGCTTGACCTTCTGCGCTTGATGCAATACTGTTAGCTGTCATGTCGACAAGCATTTTCCATGTTTTGCCGTCGAGTGAACCTTCAATTTTATAAGTATAGATGCGGCCATCTGCCCAATAAGGGAAAATGCGAATGGCACTGAGATCTTCACTTTTTTCTAAATCAATTTGAACCCAAACAGGAAGATTTTCACAAGCCCAATGTTGCTGAACATCATTTGTTTTCCCATCTACAACGCGGTTAGGGGTAAAGTTAGTATATTGACCTGATGCTGTAACTTTTTTGCCCATAAAGATATTGGCATCAACAGTTTGTTGAGGGGCTTTGGGGTCATTGGGCTCGTACTGTGCATGCTTTTTAGGTGCAGCAACAGCAAGGGTTGATACAGCAAGTAGCGTTGCAATCAAGAAACTTTTTTTCATTGATGAATCTCCTTCGGGTTAATGTTTGTTTGATCAGTTTTTCAAACGTAGCTTAATAGTGACATTACTATTCATAAAGGGGACTTCTAAAATCTGGATATATTGCAATATTTTGCAAGGGCCAGACCTTAGAAGTACTCTAAAATGGATTAGGAGGTTGTCCTCTTCTAGCTAATATAGCACCATTTTAGAAGTTTGTCAAGAGTAAATAATTAAACTGATTAAATCTTTTTAGAAAAAAAATAAAAGTCTCATGAATAATTTAGAAAATTAAGAATTTTTATTGATTTTTACCTTATCTTAGGTAGTCCATAATATTTTTACATGCCATGGCTTCTTCGTTTTTACCATCTTTTGTATAGAGCTCTGACGCATACGCAAAACATTTAATCGCTCGGGCATTTTTTCCATTTGCGATATACTGTCGCCCTAGCATGGCATAACCGTGCGCTTTAAATGGAATCACCCCATCTTCATCGATTTTATTATCGATTGCCACTTCCATGAGTGCCTCTACGTATTCGGGTTTCCCATCCATTTTTTTCAAGATTTGTGCAGCTAACATCATTTTCTGACATTCAAAAAGATTGGTCGGATAGTCTGGCATCGGGTTTAACATGCCTAATGCCGCAGGATATTGCCCCATTTTCATGAGCATTTCAGCGCGACATATTGTGAGTTTACGAATAATTTTAGGTGTATCTACTTTGTCGATTAACTCACTATACAACATAAAAGCTTGTTGATAGTTCCCTTGTTTTTCGGCTTGTTGGGCTTTAACATAGAGTTCCGGCGGTTCAGGTTCTTTGATTTTTTCATCTTCGGGCATGGGAAGATTGCACGCACTTAATGAAATTATAAGGGTGAACATTGAAAGTGTGATTAATTTAAACATGCTTATATCTCCTTCTTATCTTCAGTAAGTTTGTCGAGTTCTTTTAACGCTTCACGATGATTTTCGCGACGTTTTTCACGATTGATTTGTTCATGAACATCAAAGGGGGTGGTGTCATCTACACTCCATCCGTTGATTTTATCCAACATGCGATCCAACCAAGGATCGTTAGGGTTGACGAGTTTGGGTTTGGCCAATTCTTCGGGGGCATTGACCCCTAGACTCGGTAAATCTTCACGTGCAGAAGGGTGCTGACTGACTCGTTGAAGGTAGTCGAGCGAAACTTGATGCGACTCCCCAGGGGCAAGCATCACAAACGGACGAATCACGATGATAAATTCTTTACGAACACGTTCTGCTTTCATGCGGGTAAAGAGGAGTTCCCCAATATACGGAATTTGAGAAAAGCCTGGGATTTTTTCAGTGGTTTTGCTCACCGACTCATTCACAATACCGCCAATGACTAAGAAATCGCGATCTTTGCCAATGACTGTTGTGACTAAGCGTTGAAGATCAATATCTTGAGAAATAAAATATTGTTCTTCGCTACCCTCGGTTTGTGAACCGCCTGAATAAACGTTTTGAACTTGTCCGCCAAGGGTCGACTGTTCTTGTAAAAGACGAAGCGTGACGGTACGGTCAGCGTGAATTTTAGGTGTGAGTAAAAACGAGGTGCCAATTTTTCGACGCGGTGCTGAAATCGCCCATGTAACCACAGGCATAAATACCCCACTGGATACCTCTGTAAATGTGGTGGTGGACTGAGCCTTTTCCATAATGGTGGTTTCACTACCAACGAATAACATGGACGACTCATTATCACTGACGATTAAGTTGGGTGAGGCGAGGTTGGTGACGCGTTCATCATTTTCGAGTAATTGAAGGCGAACCTTGAAGTTATTCGTAATGCCGTTAAAAATAGCGGCTTTAGAGTTGATCCCTGTCCCTTGCGGAACCATATTTGCATTGGGGAGGAGAATGTCTTGTCCGCCACTGGTGGATAAACTCCCATTATCGAATCCGCCTGAAATATTTCCGTTGTCGCCTTCAAATAAAAAATCGACTGCACGTTCGCGAGAGTCATCAAGTTTAACAGAGAGAATTTTAATTTCGAGAAGGACTTGAGGATTGGGTTTATCAAGTTTTGAAATAATTTTGAGCATCTCTTCAACGGTACCGTCATCTGTACTGCGAATCATTAACGAATTGTTTTCAGGAAGGACTGCGATAAAAACGGCCCCTGGAACATTGGCAATTTGATCGATTTGTGAGGATTCGACTTCTTGTTGACGTCGCGTCAAATTGGAGAGTTGACGGGTCACTTCGGTATTGAGTTTGTCGAACTCATCAATCGAATATTTTTGCGCTTCTGTTTTCGCTTTGTCCATTTCGGCAACATTGACACTTGCTTTGCTTTCAGACGTCGAACTCTCTTTATGATCAATGATTTCAAGCGTGCCACGTTTGGATAATAAATCCATCCGTTTTAATGCCCGGCTGACCTCTGTATATCGATCCCCTGACGTTTTTTGAGGATCACTCCAAATGACACGATTGACATAGAGTTTGGCTAAAGCATCGCCCACATCTTTGGCGTTGGGATAGAGAATTTGAATTACTTCTACGCGTTCTTGACGTGAAAAATGGAGTGTGTTTT
Source organism: uncultured Victivallales bacterium (assembly GCA_964542845.1). Taxonomy (GTDB): domain Bacteria; phylum Verrucomicrobiota; class Lentisphaeria; order Victivallales; family CAZIVM01; genus CAZIVM01. The sequence goes on along the minus strand of CAZIVM010000049.1, from coordinate 3,959 downwards.
TAAATTCATCAAGGGTCATGACATGAATCATGCCACTATTTTTGTCGGTTTGATACCAGAGCCCTGCTGAACGACACACCGCTTCGATGGCGTTGGTTGCATTGACGGTGGCAAGGTGGATGTCGATTTGCGCTTTTGATGCGGCTTGAGTGACGACGATCGGGGTGTTCGTTGCAATAGAGATGAGTCGTGCTGCTTCTTTCATTGTTACTTGATTTAAACTTAACGACTCTACTTTACGTTCTGTTTTAACGATAGGGGAATCGACCTTGTTTTCGTTTCCATAGATTTCACAGCAACACAGTCCTAAAATGAGCGTGGATATGGCAAATAGATTGGTTTTGATATTGGTATTCATAAGAGACTTTCTACGAGATAATAGGGGTTAGCGTTTAGCGTACGATAATAACGCGATCAGGGCGTTCTTGCAAGACGAGTTCCACTTCATCATCGCGCACATCTTTAACTGAAATGTACGACTCACCACTAATGGCAGCGCCTTTTGATGTGCGTTGGACGCGAATGACGCTCCCTTTTTTAACATAATAATGTCGATCCTCACCATTGACACATAAAATTGCAATTGAAGAGTCGTTTTCAATTCGAATAATTCCCTTGATTGCAATATCGCCCAAGTTCACACTGCGAGTGGATTGTGAAAAATCATCTTGTTGAGAAGAACCATAAGTGAAAGGATCTCCACGACCAAGAGTGAATTCAGGTTTCTCAGAAACTTCGTTGACTGTGATTTTAGATAATTCTGTTTTAGGGGCTACGTCTTCCGTTTTGAGATTATTTGTTTGATTGGGAGAGGGCGGTAAAATATCGTCCGTTTCTTTTTTTTCGATTTTGAGTATTGGGGGAGATTCGCGTTTGGGCGCACGTTCTTTCGTGACTGCCCGCGTTGGAGGTGGCGTATTTTCCACCGTCTTTGGTGATGTGAAATATCCGAATCTATATCCTAAAATGCCGAGGATAATCATCGGTCCACCTACGATCAAACAAAGTTTTCGAATGTTCATAATGGCTTTCGGTTGAGGGGTTATTATTATATATTAGGTATTACTATTTTCCAGTTGAGGTTGCCATCAACCCCATAAAGAAGGCGATGTACACAAATCCAACAATTCCTCCCACAACCACAAAAAGGGCGGGTTCAATCATTTTAGAGAGGAAGGCGATTCGTTTTTGCAGATCATTATCTGCGGTATCTGAGATTTTGAGGAGTCCGACGTCGAGTCGACCCGTATTTTCGCTAATGACCAACATCGCATCGGCCATTGGAATAAATGGTTTGAGTTCCGAAACGCGCAACGCCGTGGAAAGTGGATGACCTTGAGAAATGATATTTTTCATTTGTTGAATCTCAATTTTATAAAATTGATTATTGAGGGTGGCGGCGGTAAATTCTAATGCGGGAATAATGTTAATACCGCTACGCATGAGTGTACCGAGCGTCCGACACCAGAGCATGTTGCCCGAAGCTCGGAATACTTTGCCAATCACAGGGATGCGCAATGCAATATAATCCACATAAAATGCGGTTTCGGGTGTTCGGCGTAAAAGCACCACAATCACAATGAGAACAATAGGCGCAAGCAAAATATAAAGACCTTGCGTTTGTAAAAAATCCGTAACATCGATGAGTGCTTGGGTAATTGGGGGGAGTCCTGCCGAACGATTTCCTAAAAATTTAATGATTTTGGGAATTACGCTTGTCATCAAAAAGGTAACAATTCCAATCGTGACAAGAATCACTAAAATGGGATAGGCTAACGCTTGAATCACTTGTCCTTTGAGTTTACGTTTTCGCTCTAGAAGTTCTACCGAACATTCACACATTTGCGGAATATCTCCGTTAATTTCTCCTGCTGAAATCATTCCGATAATAATGTTCCCTAAAAAGGGCATCTCTTGTTGTAACGCATCCGTTAACGATTTTCCTGATTGGAGTTTGTTTGCCACGCAGAACAGCGCGCGAGATAAAAGACGGTTCGATTGTGCGGCAACCGTTTGAAACGCATTTAAAATGGGCACCCCTGCTTCGAGCATAATGGAGAGTTGACCCAATGCGGTTTCGAGTTGTGAACCTGAAATGAAAAAATTGCAGATGAATTTTTCGTGACTCGAACGCTCTTTGAGATCATAATATGGCGATTCTGTTACGGAGGAATTGACCGCTTCAATTTTGAGTAAAGTACGTTCGCGTGCTGCAAGGAGTTTTTGCGCCTCTTCTTGCGTTTCTGCGGCGATAACACCGCGCTCTTTTTTGCCGTCTTCAATTTCTGCTGTATACTTGAAAATCATGGTTTTTTCCTTTGATTAAACCGTGCGTTGTGCCACGTTTAAGACTTCTTTAACTGTGGTTTTTCCCACGAGAATTTTGGTGCCTCCATCGTGGAGCAATGAGGGATAACCGCGTTCTTTAAAAGCGTAAGCTTCAATTTCACGTTCTGAAACATGATTTAATATTTGCTCGCGTAAAAGATCGTCAACAGGAATAAACTCGTAGAGTCCGAGACGCCCCGCATAACCTTTTTCGCCACATAATGAACACCCTTTGACTTCGGGAATACGAAGCGTCTCATCGTTCGCATCCCAACCAAAAATTTCACAAATATCGGGCGTTGGACGTACGCTTTGAACGCAGTGCGGACACGGCATTCTCACTAAACGTTGTGCAATGGCAAGGCGCAATGTTGAAGCGACTAAAAATGGTGCAATTTCAAGGTTGATTAAACGGGTAATCACCCCAGCGGCACTATTGGTGTGTAATGTGGAAAGGACAAGGTGACCAGTGAGGGCAGATTTTACGGCAATATCACCTGTTTCACCATCACGAATTTCACCAATCATAATGACATCGGGGTCGTGTCGCAATACACTGCGCAACGCTTTGTTAAAGGTGAGTCGCTCTCCATCAGCATCGACACGCACTTGCGTCACGCCATCGACTGGTTTTTCAACAGGATCTTCGATACTAATTAATCGCATTGAACTATCTTCGCTTAAATGACGTAACGCGGCATAAAGTGTGGTGGTTTTTCCAGACCCCGTGGGGCCTGAAAGAAGGATGATTCCGTTGGGGTCGTCGAGGGCAGAACGCAACATTTTTTCGTGTATTTCGGAGAGTCCGAGCGATGAGATTTGTTCTAGTTCTTCGCCATTATCTTGGGAAAGTAAACGCAATGTGAGATGCTCCCCATGAAGGGTTGGGAGAGTCGCAACACGCAAACTCACTTCTTCCTTTCCGAGCATCGTATTGATGCTTCCATCTAAAGGCGTGCGTTTTTCGGCAATATCCAAATTTGCGGCAATTTTAATCACTGCTGTGAGTTCGGATAATGCATTTAAATCAATTTGACGATCCACACGCAACGCCCCATCAATACGTAATTCAATCAACGCAAAGTTTGCTTTCGGGCTAATATGAATATCCGATGCGCGTAACTGCAACGCACGATTCAAAATGCTATTAAACAAATCGTTTGCAGCGTTTGCACTATTAGCAACCACGGGGGGATAATAACGACGCAAGGCTGTTTTGAGTTCATCGCGGTTGTCTGCAATGATTGTTTGGACGATGAGGCCTGTTTCAGATTCAATCGCATCGTGCACTTCAAAGATGTCGCACTCAGAATCAACTGCAACCGTTAATCGTTCGTTTTCGTATGAAATAGGAAGCGCAGAAAAACGATGGGCAACCGCAGGTTTTAAGTGAGATAAAACCGTATCAGGGATTGAGATTTTTCGCAGAGAAATGGTCTTCATTTGGATGCTTCCTTTCGACAAGGGATGTGGAGTTCAAACGCACATTCGATGGCTTTATACTGCTTGAAATTACGATCAGTGATGAGTGTTTTAGAGCGCACCATCTTTAGGTTATTGAGAAAACAAACGGTGTGCGCCTCGTAGAGTTCCGATAAGAAGGCTTGAATATTTGCATAACTGCCAATCAC
>CAZIVM010000048.1:0-15012 GCA_964542845.1 uncultured Victivallales bacterium | reverse complement strand
TACTTTTTTTTGAGAATACATTTATATAATATGCACCCATTTTTTAAAAAATCCAGTGTAAAGCTTTTTTTTTCCGAAAAAAATAGCAAATTTATTCAAGAAAGTGTTAAATTTAATCTCTTTTTGCAGTTTAACATTCATCTTTGAGATGCGATTGTTTTATCATGTATGCGGGATTCTTTTTCGACTTGACTGTGTCTCAAATGGGATGGAATGATATTTTTTGCATTTTTTTTTGAAAAAAAAGTAAAAAAGGCTTGTTAATTTTAAAAAAAGTGGTATTATAATAGTGTCGACCTCTTTATCAATAAAAAAACATGGAGAACGCACATGTTCGAAACACACAATCAAGGGAACGAAGTTGCCATCTTACTCAAAGGCGAAATGGTTGCAGGTTTCATTGGTGACTTGAGAGAGCAAATCCAAGAGTTGTCTTCAAAGTACAATCGCATCGTTCTCGACTTTGCAAAAGTTGAGATTATCGACTCGACGATGGTAGGCCTCCTGATCTCCGCCCAAAATATTGCTAAGCAAAAAGGCGGAAAACTCATCTTAAAAGATGTCTCCGAAGATGTCATTAAAATGTTACGCATCATGCGTCTTGACCGACACTTCGAAATCATCGCAAGAACTTAGTAAGTTCGCCGTATGAGTCACGCGCCAAACGTTGAATTAGACTCATCCACGCCCACAATCTTGGTCGTGGATGATGTCAAGGCGATGCAAGAAGTCTTAAAAGAGATGATCATGCTCACAGGTTATCATGCCATCGTTGCAAGTGATGGCGAAACCGCGCTTGATATGGCATTGAAACACCGCCCAAATCTTATTTTGCTTGACATTATGCTTCCAGGTCTCAACGGGTTTGAAGTCATGGAAGCGCTACAATCCAAGCATGAAACTGCCCATATCCCTGTCATCCTTTTAACGGGTATGGACGATATTGAAACTAAAATTAAAGGATTCAATTATGGGGCGGTCGATTATATTACCAAGCCCTTTCATATTATTGAGGTACAGGCGCGACTCCGCCTCCATATCAAACTCTCCTCTACAACGCGCGCTTTGATTAACGCTCAAAAAGAAAAATTCAAACAAATTCAAACCGCACAACAATCATTGTTAACTCTACCCAAAGATTTACCTGAAGCGAAATTTGATGTCTATATTCAACAACTTCAAGAAGCCGGGGGCGATTTTTACGATGTCATTAAAATTAACCACGATACAACAGGTTACTTTGTTGCCGATGTATCGGGTCACGATATTCGCTCAGGGTTTATTACCCCCGCCATCAAGGCACTTCTTAAACAAAATTGTACCGCATCTTACACCCCTGCTGAAAGCATGCAAATGATTAATGAAGTGCTTTGTGATATTCTTCCCGCAGGCAAATATCTTACGGCAGCGTGGCTTGTGATTAATCGACTCAACCATCAAGCGAGTCTTATTTCGATGGCGCACCCCAATGTCATTATTAAACGCGTTCATGGTGAAATGCTGACCATGGAAGCGGCAGGCGATATTTTAGGCGCGTTCCCTGATGTTATATTTAAGGAACAACAATTCTCTGTATCGCAAGGGGATCGTATTTATCTTTATACGGATGGATTAATTGAGGGCACTGGAATTGCAGACTTATGGATGAATGGCGTGGAAACGATTGAAAAACTCGTTCGTGAAATCCCTGCTGGAAAAACGACCCAGCAAGATATTGATTGGTTACTAAATCGATTAGAAATCAATGGTAAAGTGCTCTCAGATGATGTGTTGCTCATGTGTGTGGAGGTTTGATGATGAACGAACTTTTTTCAACATATCGCATTCTCTCGCTCAAACTCATCCCCGAAATGATACATGAAATTATAGCAACGCCACAACTTCGCCCGATTTTTCGCGATTACCATATCGATATGTATGGATTTAGACTTATGATGCATGAAATTTTGGCCAATGCCGTTGAACATGGTCATGCGCATCAACTCCTCCCATTGAGTATCAAGATTGCGAAAAACGATCAATGCCAAATTTGCATTGAAGTTAAAGACAGTGGCGAAGGGTTCGAATATCCCAAACAAACTCAACCTTATGTAGAAAACTACACCAACTCGCGCGGACGCGGTCTTGCAATTATTCGCGCATACGGCTATCAATATGCTTACTACGATAAAGGGAATCATATTTGCGTGGTGTACGACCTCTTAAATCCTCCCAAACCATTTTCTTAAAATGATGTCTCAGAGTTCCTTTCAAATCCATGAACCCGAATGTGATATTCAATATCAGTGGGCAGGGTTAGATTTAGGCGCGGTCATTTCTACACGGGACGGACAAATCATACACATTGAATCTACGGGGACTTATAATAAGGGGCCTGGACCCGACTTTTTAAACGCACGGATTCGCATTAACAACGAAGTGCGTGTAGGAGATATCGAAATTCATACGCGTGAGGCGGACTGGTTCATGCATAAACACCATCTCGATTCGCGGTATCAAAATGTGATATTACATGTGATTCGTCAATCCTCGTCACGTCAACTTCGCATTGAAACTGTCGTGCTTGAAGAAGATCACCCTACCCGACTCCCCCCTCTCCCCGATGAATATGAGAGTCGGTGTGCGACCATCATTGAAAATACATCCGATGAAACCCTTAATAAAATATTGGAACAATCTGGAATTGAACGATTTAAATTCAAAACCGAAAAAATAGCATTTTCATTTTTGAAATATGGAAAGGAGTCTACCGCGCGTCAACTCCTTTTTGATACAATGGGCTACCCCAATAATCGAACGTCGTTTATGACTCTTTTTAAGCGTTATGAACATGCGATGCACGCTTTCGCCCATCCTAACATTGAAACCCTCATTTGGGGAGAATCGAATTTACTTCCCGACCCCGCCATGTGTGAAGATGTTCACGAGGATTTAAAAGCATTGCTTCAAAAGATTTGGCATGATTTTGGTTCACACAGAACACAAAGTTATTCGCCCATTTTATGGAATCGTGTTGGTGCGCGTCCTGCGAACAGCCCCGAGCGTCGCACGGCAGCACTCATTGAACTTTTAGGGCGCATGAACAATATGCCGTTAACTGCATGGAAAAAAAGTATTGTCCATCTCACAACACCCAAAGATATTATTCAACATTTAGTCAAATCGCTTTGCGATATAGAGGGGACATTTTCACAATACTGGAACTGGAAGAAAAAAACATCATCCCCGATAGCACTTATAGGAAAAGCAAGGGCACATGATATTTTGGTGAATGCGATTTTACCGACGCTCTATGCGGATACACTTATTCAAAAAGAGACAACGCGCGCTGAACTTTTTATTCAGTGCTACTTATTGATCAACTCATCACAAGAAAACCATGTACTCAAACAAGCATTTATTAATTGTTTTGGAAAAGTGCATCGCCATCGTGCAGAACGTTTAACCTCAAAAATAGCGAATCAACAAGGTTTAATTCATCTTTATTTAAACTTTTGCGAACAGCAACAAAGCGATTGTCGACACTGCAAGTTAATCGAACATCAAAACGAAAAAATATCGTTTCAGTAAAACTCAATCTTTTTTGCGACGTTGCATTGAGCCTCTAATCGCTTCCGCATCTAAAGGATCTTCGGGCCAATAATGTTTGGGATAACGTCCGCGTAAGTCTTTGCGAACAAAGAAATAACCCTCTTTCCAAAAGTTTCGTAAGTCTTGAGTCACTTGTACTTGACGCATCCCTGGCGACAACATTTCTATCGTGATTGGAATCGTATTTTGTGCAATTTTAGGGGCGTCAAACCATCCAAAAAGTTCTTGCAAACGCACGGAAATACGCGGACCGTGTGGCGTATACTGAATTTGTACTTTGGAGCCACTCGGCACTTGAATAGATGTTGGAGCCAATTGATCAAGTTGCATCAAGGCTGAGGAAGATAAAAGCGACTGCAACGCGTGTAAAAGTGCCTGCGGTTGAATTTGCGTAAACGCATTTTTGCCTTCCAACAAATCAGGAAGCCAATCCATTGCATGCGCAATAAGGTGTTCATCACTGAGACAGGGATACAATGATTGATAAAGCGCACTTTGATGAAGTGTATTGATACGATCTCGAAATAATGCAACTTTCTCAAAAGCAGGAATCATAGAGAGTCCTTTTTTTTCCAACTGCGCCACAAAAAAAGGGAAAGCTTCTTCAATGGGAGGTGTCTTTAAGGGTTTTGAGCTTAAAATGAGTTCGCCTATTTTTTCAACTTTTTGAGAAATTAATTTATTTTGTACTTCATCCCACGTCATTTCAATTGAAGTACGGATATGACCTTTCATATAATGATAAATCTCCTCTAATGTTATCGGAAAGGCGAGTCGGATTTTTCCTTGCACCGCTTGATCATCATAAACAGGGATAAGTAAATATTCATCATTTTGCAAAATATCAACTTGTTCAAAATTAACAGCGCGACCATTGGAAAGAAAATAGGTATTCTTAGAGTTGGCACGACGTTTTGCAATACGATCTGGAAACCCTAAAAATAACGCGTGCGCGATCTCCTCATCACTATATTTTTCAAAAGAATGACTCAACTTAAACGCTTTTTTAATCATAATAGCTGAATCGCGTGTTATCTTTAGTTTGGAACGATCCACAGCACTCATTTCGCCTGTACCACGTAATAAATCCATCCGAACCCGAATGTCCGCACAACTCATCTCTTTCATCCGACGCATACAATCAACTTCCGTTAAAATCGCCGACAACTCGCAGGCCACCGCGCGTTGCGATGCCGTTTGCGTTGACAGCACCATGTGCGACAATCGGGGGTGTAACGGTTGCGCGTTCATTTGACGTCCTAACGATGTCATTTTACCTTGAGGATCAATCGCATCAAGTTCTTGTAAGAGTTGATACGCAATTTGATAATGCGCCATGGGAGGAATGTCTAACCATTGCAAGGACTCAGGCGTAGATGCGACCCCCCATTGCGCAAGTTCTAACACCATCGGCGCTAAATCATTACGCAAAATTTCAGGCACATTTTGTATTGAAAGCATCGACCACATATTTTCGTCGATTGCGCGATAACATTTCCCTTCGCACAAACGCCCTGCACGACCTGCTCTTTGCGTAAGACTTGCCTGTGAGGCACGCTGAGTCACCAAACGATTCATCCCTGTTCCCGCAAAAAAAGAGGTGGTGCGCTCTAAACATGAATCGACCACTGCCGTTACCCCTTCAATTGTTAAACTTGATTCTGCAATAGCACTGGATAAAATGATTTTGCGAGATTGTAGAGAAGGTTTCACTGCAGCTTCTTGTTCACTTTTCGTTAACGAACTATGTAGTAAATGAATTTTAAATGATACAAAATTTTCAATAGATTTTAAATCATCCGCAATACTCAAAATTTCTTTGTAACCCGGCAAAAAAACTAAAATATCCCCTTCTGTTTCACGCGATGCGCGAGAAATCCCCTGAATCATTTTACGATTCAAAGCATGATAATCACGCTCAGGCGCGCCTAAATAATGAAGTTCAACAGGGAAGAGACGTCCATCACAATTCACGTTGGGGGGATTGCCAAGCATCGCACATAATGCATCGGTATCTAAGGTTGCCGACATCACCATCAATTTCAAGTCGGACCTTAAATTTTCACAAACATCTAAAACCAATGCAAGGGCTAAATCTGCATGTATTGAGCGCTCATGAAACTCATCAAAAATAATGAGTCCTATTTCAGAAAGCTCAGGATCTTCTTGTATCTGACGCGTTAAAATCCCCTCTGTAACCACCTCAATCTGCGTGTGAGTCGAAACATACGTTTCATTCCGCACACGATAACCCACTTTTTCGCCAATAGGAGTTTCCATTAAATCCGCGATTCGCCATGCAGCCATTTTTGCAGCGAGTCGACGTGGTTCAAGCATCACAATCTTTTTACCATTTAAGCAAGGTAAATCATGAAGCATCGGAGGCAACAAAGTTGTTTTTCCAGAACCTGTTTGCGCCGTCACCACAACGCGACCATGCATAGTTAAGGCGTCTTTGATTCGTGGAACAACATCACAAATAGGATAATGCGGATATTCACCCATTTTATGAAATTGTAATCGTATCTACGTTTCCAGATGAATGCCCCGAGACAACCGCTCCTCCTCGACAAAATTTATCGATATAATTCGTAATCGCTTTTTCAATAATGACGCGCGCCTCTTCAGGACCGCCAAATTCGCGAACAGCCGTTTGTTTGCCTTCAAGTTCTTTGTAAATTTTGAAGAAATGCGACATCTCATCAAAACGATGTTGAGGCAATTCAGAGATACTTTTAAAAGAATTATACGTAGGATCATTATAGGGAATGCCAATAATTTTTTCATCCAGTTTGCCATTATCTACCATATAAATAACCCCAATAGGATAACAGCGGACCAAAGCCATAGGATCAATCGGTTCTGAACACAAAACTAATACATCCAATGGATCGCCATCGTCAGCATAAGTGCGTGGAATAAACCCATAATTTGAAGGATAATGTGTAGAGGTATAAAGAATACGATCTAAGATAATAAGACCTGTCTCTTTATCAAGTTCATACTTTTTTTTGCTCCCCATCGTAATTTCAATAACGGAAATAAAGTCCTCGGGTTGAATACGCGTAGGAGAGATGTTGTGCCAAATATTTGTCATAAGAAACCTAAATTGTTGTTGGTGTTAGAATAATATTAATATATCTCATATCATCAAAAAATCAAATCAAATACGATAAGAGATTTAAATTGACCTTATCTTCGCGCACGAGGTTGCACGGTAAACAAACCAAAGGTTGCACAAAATGCTTCTTCTAGATTCATTCTTTTTTTCTCATGACCACGCCCCCACGTATCGGAGAAGATAAGTTCATCTTTAGAAGGATCTTTATCGAATTTGTATCCAACAATCATACGCATATGTCCTCCGCCATTTTGACGAGGAGGTTCGCCATTTTCAGGATAAATGCCAATCACCAAACTCCATGTCATTGGCGCGCCTGCATCAATGTTAGTTTTAATCGCTTTTTTGAATTTGACATAAGACGTCTTATGCGCTTTCAAACGCGCTTTTTTCAGTAATTCTGGATCATAACGAGCAAACAAATTCGATTCTTTTAAATTCATAGGTGGCTTATTCGTTTTATCAACCAATTTATTATATTCTTTAATTAAAGAGGCCCCTTCTTTCATATCAAATTTGTAAGCAGGCTTAGCCCACAAATTAAATACAGAAGAGAGTTCAATAAACGATTCTTCTATTTGAGTTGAGGAGGTGCCCCCATTTGCTTTAGAGCCTTGTTCTTGCGCCACTTGATGCTGATCAATATCGCGACCATAATATTTTAAAATACGTGAAATGGTTGCAGGCGCACAATAACCTTTATCGCCTTGATCAATCATAGGGATATTGTCAATCCAAATGGTTCCATCAGGATCTTTTTTCACATTCACTTTAAGATCAGCAACGGATTTAAACGTATTGCGCGCATTGCTCTTAACCAAAGGTTTCTCTGATACTTCGAGTTTAATATAAGCACCTTCAGAAAAAGTCAAAGCACAAAAGGTATGTGGAAGCGTCCATGTCACCACCTCATGATCAATCCCTTTTTTAGGTTTTTCAATTTTTTTCTTCGCTTTAGGCATTAATTTTTCAATTTCCGCAGTGATATCTGCAACCATGCCATCAAATTTTTCAGAGGAAATTTTACCGCAGTCCCCGACTGTATAGGGATTAAATTCTGCCATTTCGCATTGATTCTCTTTGATATGAAAAACGGAAGCGATAACGGGATGACCACCTACTTTTAAATTTTTCTTAGGTTGCATATTTGCGGGTAGCGATGCGCGACGAACAAACTCATAACGCGTCTTTTTCTCATCATTCCAAGTAAAACGATAATCACGCGCTAAAGGCATTTCTAATCCTGTAAATTTTTGAGTAAAAAAACCTTCTTTTGTGAGCATTTCCAACACATTTTCAGAAACCGAAATCGTTGAAGCCGGAGTTTTTTCTTTAGCAGGCGGGGTTTCTGATTTTGCAGCTTGAGCAACAGCGGTTGAACTAGCATTTAAGGTTAAGCCTATCAAAATTGCGAAAAAGAAAAATCTCATAATCATCACCTTATTATATTATCGGGTTACAAAAAGTTTTTTAACATCATTTTGAGTTAATGCAGTATTAAAAACACGTAGTTCATCTACAGAACCTAACCAACTTTTATCCGCGGCATAAGTCATATCAATCCCAATTAAAAGAGGACGTGTATTTAAGTTTAATTTGAGCCCACCTTTCGAAGACGCTACCGATTCTTCATCAAGGTAAAGCACCGCCACATTATCAGGGGAAACACTCAAGGTAATCATGTGCCATTTATCATCCGTTAATTTAGAGGCATCAAAACTTAAGGTATTTGCCATATTAAATGTTTCGCCTTCGCCACAAGCAGAGACAACAAATTTAGTCGTTGTCAACTTCATTGTAAGCGCATTTGAAGCAAAATCGTTTCCGTGCGACCACAAGAAATGTTCCCCCGTTGTTGCATTCGTTTTCACCCAAAGCGAGACCGCATACCCCATGTTTTTTTGATTATAAACCACTTTACCTGCATTAATATTTGCATAGGAACCCTCTTTGGTTAAGTCAAGAAAAGCCCCTTTGAGCCCTGCATCTGAAATTTTCGCACCTGAAGCCAAAACGCCTGCAATCATACCAGATACATCTGGAATATTTGAAGGAGATTTCACATCAAACATAATCGCGATAGAAGGGATCGCTTTTGCATCACGTGTTTGCTGATATAAGTTTCGATTTTTAACCAAATAGTTTGCAGGGGTAAACGGCGCTTTACCCAAGTTCTGAAATTCAATGGTTGTTTTATCCGCTTTTTTAGGATCCAACATCCATTCAAGAACATAACTCGGATTCGATGTTGAGGAAGGTTTTTCCACAATAAAATAGAGCGTATAAATTGCCATCGGGTTCACAGGTGAAAAATTTTTGTTGACCATGTGAATTTCGCTTGTTTGTTGCGCGCCAGCATTCTCCATTAAAGAGACGCAGCGATAGCGTTTAACGCCATTGATTAATTGATAATCATAAATATTTAATGTGCGTTGAGGATCGACTTGAAGCGTTAAGGCCACAAACGCAGGCGACTTAATATTTTCGGTGGTTTCTAAGCCTTCAATCTTTACTTTTGCATCGACGCGTTCAAATTGACCACGATAGGCAGGAAACTCAACAATATAGGGGCGAGTTTCAGAAACTTCAGCGCGAATAATGCGACCAATTCGGAGTCGTTTATTGGCCAACAAATAAGGATTTGCAGGCACAGTCTCTTCCTTCGCATTTGCTTTATTTTGAGCAAGTATTGTCAAGTTTTGCACAGTAGAGGTTGCGTGCGCCACGTCCCAAACACAAAACATACAGCCCCATACCACACACCATTTCAAAATCGAACTTAACATGTTGTTGTTTTCCATCATTTTCGACTCCTAAATTTATTAAGTTATTATTGTTTGATTTTTTTCATAAATTCTTCCATACGATCCATCGCGACAAGTAACTGAGCCATAGATGTAGAATACGCACAACGAATATGCCCTTCTCCCGATGCGCCAAATGCCCCCCCAGGCACAACGGCCACATGCTGTTCCTTGAGAAGTTCAACCGCAAAATCACGAGAAGTTTTCCCTGTATCTACAATCGAAGGATAAACATAAAATGTCCCATCAGGAACACGGCACGTCAATCCCATTTTATTTAAGCGAGAGCAAATAAAGTTTCTTCGTTGCATATATTCATCACGCATACGTTCCATTTCAGGTTTTCCACGACGTAGCGCTTCTTCCGCAGCTTCTTGAGCCGCTGTAGGCGCACACAAAATGGAGTACTGATGAATTTTCATCATCGCATCGATAATCTCAACCGGACCACAAGCATAGCCTAAACGGAATCCAGTCATTGCAAATGCTTTGGAAAATCCGTGCAAGAAAATTGTTCTTTCTTTCATTCCAGGTAACGATGCAATCGTTGGTGGACGCTTAATATAAGTGAGTTCAGCATAAATCTCATCCGTTAACACAAGTAAATCATGCTTAATAGCCAATTTTGCAATGGCATCAATATCGGATTGTGTTAAAACAGCCCCTGTTGGGTTGCAAGGGAAATTAAGCAAAATGGCTTTAGTTCTCGGTGTGATGGCACGCTCAATATCTGCTACTTGCGGAACAAAATTGTGTTCTGCTGTGGTTTGAACAGGGACGGGTACGCCGTGAGCAAGTGCGATTTCGGCAGCATAAGAAACATAACAAGGCTCGTGATAAATGACTTCGTCACCGGGATCTAAAATGGCACGAAACGCCAAGTCAAGCGCCTCACTGACGCCAACGGTGACTAAACACTCTTTTTCAGGATGATAACTTACGCCGAAATCTGAAGCTAAATATTCGCAGATTAAACGACGAAGCTGAATTCGTCCGAGATTGGACGTATAAGAAGTGTGACCTTTCTCTATCCCATAAACAGCTTGTTCGCGAATAATCCAAGGGGTCACAAAATCAGGTTCGCCAATCCCCAAAGAGACCACATCTTTCATTGTGGTAACAATATCAAAAAATTCACGAATTCCGCTTTTAGGAATTCCTAATGTGTGTTTAGCAATAAACTTATGGGGTAATGGAGAGTCGCTCATGCGTATTTTCCTCTTGATATAAAACTACGTTTGATTCCTTGTATTTTTTCAACAAGAAATGCGTTGAGGTTGAAATCACACCTTCCATAGATGAGAGTTTCGACGAAACAAAAAAAGCGACTTCTTGCAATGTTTTACCTGTAACAACAAGTTGCAAGTCGTATCCGCCAGAGACCAAATAGACCGATTCGACTTCTGGAAAACGCGAAATTCGTTTGGCAATACGATCAAAACCATCTTCACGTTCGGGGCGTGTTTGCACTTGAATAATTGCTTTCACTGCATTTTCGGGAAATGCGTTATCATCGAAAATAGCGTGATAACCCTTAATCGTCCCTTCAGCCTCAAGCTCGGAGATTAAAAGTTGAACTTGTTCCATAGTCATATCTAGGCGTGACGCCATCTCTTTTGCGCCCATTCGCGCATCTTGTGCAAGGAGTTGAAGTACTTTGTGTTTCATTATTTTAATGCCTATCTTAAATTTGTTCAAAAAATAAGTGTTATTATTTATAATAATATATCACATCCCGCAACACAAATCAAGTATTTTCATCCTCATTTTACTATATTTTTAACACATTAACACTTTTTTAGGATATTTTTTGCATTTTTTAATCTTTTTTATTTGAATTATTTGAAAAAACTGTTAAATTATTGATTTTAAGCGATCATCATTACATCTGTTTTATATTAACTCTCATAAAGGACTTATTCATGAAAAAATTCTCTCTCCCTGCCCTGTTCTCTATCTGCATCGCAGTGCTGCTCGCATTCTCTTCGACTTTTATTTTTGCAAAAGATGACAAATCTAAAGAGAAAAAGAAAATTAAAATCGCTTGTATTGGCGACTCAATTACTTACGGCTTGGGAATTAAGAACTCCATCGAGACAGGGTATCCCGCAAAATTGCAAACCCTTTTAGGCGATCAATACGAAGTTAAAAACTTTGGAAACTCAGGTCGTGGCGTGATTCTTAGCACCATGCGCGGACCAAAAGAACCGCGCGCATACATGAAACAAAAATCTTATACAGATGCCATGGCTTTTGAACCCGACATTGTCATTTGTAATCTCGGAATTAACGATTGCGATGAATGGCACAAAAACGATGCTAAAAAAGAAGAGTTTCGCAAAGATTATTTAACGCTTATTGAATCGTTCCAAAACTTGAAGACGAAGCCCAAAATCTTTATTTGGACACGCTTGGCCCCTATTCTCAAAGGACACCGTTTTTATGACTCCGCACAAACCAAATGGGCTTTCCAAATGCGTCTTGATCTTGATGCCGTAGCCGAAAAAGCAGACGTATTTGCCATTGACATGTTCACCCCTTTATTTGGATGTCCTGACATCATGCAAGGCGATGGGATTCACCCCAACGAATTAGGTGCACAACGCATCGCTGATGCAACTTATGCTCAAGTTCTTCCTATGATTGAGAACCGTCCTGTAGCGTTAGAGCTCCCATGGTTTGTCCAAAACAAAATGGTCGTCCCAGCGGATGAGCCTTTTACATTCGTCTGCAAAACCAATCCCAAAGAAAAAGTCAAAGCAGGGTGGAACAGTGCCAACCAAACCTTTACAGCCGACAATCGCGGTCTTTGCAAAATTACGCTCCCCAAACTTGCGTATGAAAAAACAGCTAAATTAATGGTTCAAGCAGGCAAAGAGAAAAAAGAGATTAAAGATGTGATTGCGGGAGAAGTATTCCTTTTTGTCGGACAATCCAATATTGTTTTCCGCGTTAACGAAATGCGAGGGGGAACGCGTGCAAAAGTAACGCAAGAGCCCTCAAAACTTCGCATCATTAGCCGTGTCTCACAAGAGAGCGTATTCAATCAAGCGTGGGGAGAAGGGAAGAAACCCACTTATATCGGCAACTGGACTTCGTTTGATGACACCAAAGGAATCCAAACAACTTCTGCTGTCGCACATCAATTTTTAGAGCATCTTTCGACAATGCGACCCGGCGTTTATGGAGCCATCACGGTGAGTGTGGGCGGTTGCACCATGGAATCATTAGTTTCAGATGCAGCCTTACTTCAAAGCAACACCCTTTGCAAATCTTACCAAAATACACCTGACAACATGTGTAAAAACATGATGTCTTGGCCCGTATTACGCATGAAACAAAACTTAGCCAAAAACATTAAAACGGAAGGCCCTTTTCCACAACATTATTATATGGCAGGGTACAACTACGAAAATCAAATCAAAGAAGTCGTGAATGCGTATCATTTCAAAGGCGCGATTTATTATCAAGGGGAATCGAATGCAACATTGGATAATGCCTCAAAAGTACCAGCAAAAGATGTTGATAATGAGGAATTAATGCGCGCATGTGTCCGTTTATACCAAGGCAAAGGAACGGCTAATGAACGCCCTCTCATCATGATTGAACTCCCTAAAATGAATCGTCCTTGGGAAGCGTATCGCGCATTACAAAAACGTGTTTGTGAAGAAGAGAAAGCGCAACTTTGTTCAATTTTTGAGTTTGGCGAAATGAACGATGTTCATCCTCGTAATAAATCCGATGTCGGATTGCGTCTTGCCGAAATGATGGTCAAGGAACTTCCTCAAAAGAAATAGTTTACACGCGTTTTAGATGAGCGTACTTGATTGATTTCAAGTACGCTTTTTTTGTGTATGGATACGAGAACACACTTTCTAATTTGATAAAAAAAAAGCGCCCTTAGTCAGAAACTAAGGACGCGATAAAATCAAGCTTTACTTACACTTTAGGCGTGTGTGCCAAACTCGCTTGAATTTCAGCATCTGTAGGGATAAAGTCACCCATCTCGCCATCATTATATTGTTTGTAAGCATACATATCGAAGTATCCAGTACCTGTCAAACCAAAGACGATTGTCTTTTCTTCGCCAGTCTCTTTACACTTCATCGCTTCATCAATGGCGACGCGGATGGCATGGCTACTTTCAGGTGCAGGCAAGATCCCTTCGACACGGGCAAATTGTGTGGCGGCATCAAAGACCGCGGTTTGCT
Source organism: uncultured Victivallales bacterium (assembly GCA_964542845.1). GTDB lineage: Bacteria > Verrucomicrobiota > Lentisphaeria > Victivallales > CAZIVM01 > CAZIVM01. The sequence continues at coordinate 1,285 of CAZIVM010000048.1, read as the reverse complement.
CAACAGCAACGGCTTCAAGATAACCATCATGATAAAGTTGAGAAAGCGTAGAACTCATTCCATGATAACGAAGTCCGCCAGCATGACTGGATGAGGGGATAAACCCACTACCCAAGGTATACATTTTGGCTAAGGGGCATACGCGACCTGTATCGCAGAAGTCGTAGACATACGAACCACGTGTTAAGCTCGGACAAGATGCAGGTTCAACAGCGATAATACGATATTGCGCTTCTCCGCGGAGCATTTCGCCAACAAATGGAGAGACTAATCCCCCTAAATTGGATCCGCCCCCTGCACAACCAATAATAATATCGGGTTTGATATTGTATTTATCTAAAGCGGCTTTGGCTTCAAGACCAATAATCGTTTGATGTAAAAGCACTTGAGAGAGAACGGAACCCAACACATAGCGGTAACCCTCTTGTGTAACCGCCGCTTCAACAGCTTCAGAAATTGCACAACCCAAACTCCCGGTTGTACCAGGATGTTCTTCTAAAATTTGGCGACCTACATTCGTGGTTGTTGAGGGCGAAGGCGTTACACTTGCGCCATAAGTACGCATCACTTCGCGACGGAAAGGTTTCATCTCGTATGAACATTTTACCATATAAACTTGACAATCCAAGTCGAAGTAAGAACATGCCATAGAGAGCGCTGTCCCCCATTGACCTGCCCCAGTTTCGGTGGTAACACCTTTCAATCCTTGCTTACGAGCATAATAGGCTTGAGCGATTGCAGAGTTGAGTTTATGACTTCCTGAAGTATTATTGCCTTCAAATTTGTAATAAATTTTTGCAGGAGTCCCTAACGCTTTTTCTAAACAGTAAGCGCGCACCAATGGGGAGGGACGATACATGCGATAGAAGTCACGAATTTCTTGAGGGATATCGATAAAAGGATGATCTTCATCGAGTTCTTGTTTTGCGAGTTCTTCACAGAAAACAGGGGTAATATCTTCGAGAGAAACAGGTTGAAGTGTAGCAGGATTCAAGAGGGGAGCCGGCTTATTTTTCATATCGGCGCGTACATTATACCACTGTGTGGGCATCTCTTTTTCGGAAAGATAGATTTTGTACGGGATGTGATGTTCGTCCATAGGAGTACTCCTTTGTTCAACGGGTGGATGCTGTGTATGTTTTCCTTTGTTTAACACGGCACAAATGATAATAAGACGTATTAATATAGTTGCATCTTTCAATTTTTCAAGCTGTTTTTAAATTTAAACTACATTAAATATATACATATAGCAAAAGAGTGTCGTGAAATAGAGGAAAACATACAC